>NZ_JASHAT010000006.1:0-155876 GCF_047464965.1 Streptococcus mitis | reverse complement strand
CGTCTTGTTCAGTTTTCAAAGGTCTTTGTCACTTGCTTCTCTCAAGTGACAACTATATTAGTATATCACAGTCGCTTTCGCTTGTCAACACTTTTTTGAAACTTTTTTAATCTTTTTTCATCAAGTGTGCCATCCGCAACATACCATAGTCCGTACGGGATTCGAACCCGTGTTACCGCCGTGAAAAGGCGGTGTCTTAACCCCTTGACCAACGGACCAGAGTTGTTTTCAACTCTTACTATTATACTGGCTTTTCAAACTTTGTCAACACTTTTTTTAAACTTTTTTTATTAATTTTACAACAGCTTCCGTTCGAGCTGTATGCGGGAACATATCGACCGACTGGATATAATGGAGATCATAGACTTCTACTAAACGTACTAAATCACGAGCCAAGGTCGAAACATTGCAAGAAATATAGACCATTTTTTCTGGTACATAGGTAAGAATAGTATCTAATAACTTATCATCCAGACCTGTACGTGGTGGATCCACAATCAGAGCATCTGCTCGGTAGCCTTCCTTATACCAGCGAGGAATAATCTCTTCTGCCGTTCCAGCTTCATAATGAGTATTGTCAAATCCCATTCTTTTAGCATTTCGCTTGGCATCTTCAATAGCTTCTGGAATAATATCCATACCTCTGAGTGTTTTTACTTTCTTTGCAAAGGCAAAACCAATTGTTCCAACTCCACAATATGCGTCAATCAAATGGTCTTCTTTACTAACATCCAGCGCTTTTACTGCCTCGCTATAAAGGACTTCTGTTTGTTCAGGATTCAGTTGATAGAAAGCTCGAGGAGATAGTGAAAATTCATAATCGAGTACACCTTCTTGAATACTCTCTTCTCCCCAGATAATCTCTGTCTTTTCACCATAAATTTCACTGGTTTTAGCTGTATTTGTATTCACAGCCACTGTCACAACTTCTGGAAAATCTTTAACTAAGTCTTTTACTAGTTGGGTTAAATTAAGCTGACGGTTTGTAACAATAATAATCTGAACCTGTCCAGTCTTTCTTGCTCGTCGGACCATTATCGTTCTAACACCTAGAACTTTTCTCTCATCCGTGATTGGAATCTGGTGATAAGTAAGTAATTCTGCTAGACGATTAGCAATCACTTGGGTTTCCTTGTCTTGTACCAGGCAGTCTTTCAACTCTACTAAATAGTGAGAGTTTTGTGCATACAGACCTGCCTTGACCTGATTTTTAAATTTTCGAGTCTGAAATTGTAACTTAGCACGATAGTACTTGGGTTCCTGCATTCCAATCGTCGGGCGGATTTCATAGTTTTCATATCCTGCAGGGGCAAATTTTTTTAGCGCTTGGTGAAGTAAGTCCGTCTTGAACTCCAGCTGCTTATCATAATGCAGGTGCATGATTTGGCAGCCTCCGCATTCATTGTAAATAGTACAAGCAGGCACAACACGGAATTTAGACTTCTTGTTGACCTTCAGTAGTTTTGCCTCTACAAAGTTACGTTTAATAGAAGTAATCTGACAATAGATATCTTCACCTTTGAGAGCACCAGGCACAAAGACTAAGGTTTTTTGATAAAAGCCGATTCCCTCACCATTAATTCCCATGCGCTTGATTTTTAATGGTATTTTTTGTTTCACTTTCAGATTCATACCCCTATCTTATCACATTTTGAGTTATTCCGCTACCGCTTGATTTTTATATTTCATTAGTAAGTAAAGGCCTTGATATTCCTGATTTTCTTTAAAATCATATTTCCTTATATTTTCTTTAAATTCTTTAAAAGTTCCTAAAAATGTTCACAAAAAAAGCCCCACAAAGGAGCCACTATACTATATGATGAGTTCAGCAGGCAAGAAACTAGCACGGTCAAACGTGCTTTTTTGTTTCTATTTAACAGGAAGCTATTGCACATCTTTTAATATTTGTTTTATTAGTTTGCATGAAGTATTCTAAATACTCTTCATCTTCTAATCTAAAATCTAACAATAGCATAAATTTAATTTCGTATCTGTTCTCTTATATTGGAACTCTATATGTACCTGTTCTTTAATCTTCAAAGTTTAGCTTATATTCTTTTTTGATTGTAAGTTTAGTATTTTAAAACTGTGTTTTTCCTTCTTCTTTAATAATTAATCAAATATAGTAAAAACTTATCCTAGCGCTAACATAAAGTTGTTATTATAAATCTCTTTTTATTTTAAAATCATTGTAACAATCAGATTTAAGCAAAAACACTTAGAACAATCTAAGTGTTTTCATTTTAGATAGACTTATCAACAAGAGTATTACTGATTTGATTTTTTGGTTTAGTGTCTATCTCTTTATATACTTCCAAAAAATTTTTACCAACATTACTTTGAGAAAGTTTCTGATATATTTTTTTATCTAGGAATCCATGTTGTTCTTTTGAAAAATTTGCTACATACATTATATATCACCCTTTCTAATTTTATAATCAATATTATTTTCAATATTAAAGTAGTGTTTTCTTTCAATCCAGATAGGACCTTCACCTTTAGAAATAGCTAAAACATCCACTGGTCCTCCAACTGTTTCAAGTGTATTCACAATCTTTCTCTTAAAAGAAGTCAACTCAATGAATGTTTTTGCAGTAGAAGCCATCTCATCAATAGGTTGCATCCCAATCAACTCAAAAATTGGATTGATATAGTATTGTTGTTGGACTCTAGCGATAGTTTCAAACAACTCTTCCTGTGCATCCGATATATTATTACTTTCCAAAATTTCATTAATTTGTTGTCCTATAAATGCGTTTAACATTGGATCTATGCCATTCATTATAGTATCTACCATTTCAGATTGAGCAAAGGGAATAATATGACAAGCAACATTTTGGCTAATTTCTTTCTCGGTAATTACACGCCAGACAAGACGTTTAGCAAATATACCACTTAACTCTATTTGTCTAAGGGATGGAAAAATTTCTTCAACACCATACCCAGCAATTACCAATCCTGTCACAGAATTTCTATCAAAACCAACTAGCATTGCTTGGTATAATGTTTTAGTTAAAGAGTTTAGTTGCTCATCGGAGTATTCACTATTGTCGAAATACTCATCTAGTTGTTCCCGTATTAAATTAAGTTCGCCATCTAAATATTCAAATTCAGTTTCAGATATTGATTTTGAGATCTCATTTGAATATTCTTCTATAGTTTCCCATAAAATATTCTTAAAAATTTCTAGAGTTATTACTTCTCCCTGAGATGATCTATAGTCAGCTACTTCTTGGGTACTCTCGTGTATTATTTTTAAATAACTTTTAGTCTGTCTAGTTATATAATTAATCAAGGCATCATTATTTTGTATCGGCATAAATTGTAATAAAAAATCAACAAAATTTTCAATGTACCTTGCTGTGTCACCTAACACTTCATTACCAATCGACTTTTTATACTCACTTATGATTACTTCCCACGGTACTCCCATAAAGGAGGCATCTCCATAAATCATAATTCCAACCGAATGTACTCTAGATAAAGTAAATAATTTCCGAGCACTATTAAACACTTTGGAGTTAACCCCGTCAGATAAAGTCACCGCACTATCTGCAGCTAAAACAACTCCATTCTTATTTAGTATTCCAATTTCTGCAGTCAAAATTGAGCCTCCAATTATTTTACATAACTTAACAGTTAAAAATCATTAAATATTTTTCAATTTATACAACAATTCCCTTTAACTAATTATAATACAATTCATACTAAAAGTACATTCTTTTAACTATGCGAACACATCTCCAATTTCTAACAATATATCATAGCTTCAATTTAATCTAGAAAAATTATTTTCAGTTTAACCTCCTCATTTATTTCAATGACTTTTGAATGCATATGTTTAATTTCAAAAAACTAGCCTTCACCTTATAAATCAACAAGTTTTTACCCCCTTTTTGTCTGGAGGTCTCCGACTTGGAAAAAGTTCCCTTCACCGGTTCCCAAAGTATTCAAAAAAATTTTTTCAACGTGGGGGGAGTCAATATCCTTTCAGTTCTATAAATCTTTTAGCGATTACCTTTCTACGGCTATTTATATAACGAGTAGTTTTATTTAGTTTCTCTGCCACGTCTTCCCAAGTCGCACCAGCTTCTAAATATCTCATTTTAAAAATTACTAGATCACTTTCAATTAAGTTTTCCATCAAGGTATCTACAACTAGTTTGAAACCTTCTAAATATCTTAGTGTTTGGTCTTCTTCAATTCTAATGATTGTCGCTTCAGTAGGACTAGATACTGTCTTGCCTTTCCCACCAGTATAATCTTCAGTGCTATGTTTCTTATTATGTATCAGTTCCTGTCTTCTCAAATAAATTTTATTAGCAAGCGTTCTATATCGTCCTAACTCAATATCTATCCCGTCCAGGTCTCTGTTACTCAGTTCATACATAGTCAAGTACCTCCACTTCAATTTTAAAATTTTCTTATCTTGCATTCTGTCAAATTGACAAAAGCTTAAAAGCCTTTCAACACTCCACTTACCAGGTGTCATTGTTTTAAGTTTGACAACTCTTCAATATGACAATTTAAAGAAGTATACCTATAATTTAATCCCCAGTTTCTCTTATCTTACATTCTGTGAAACTCACTCCATTCTGTAACTTACTGATATATATGGCTTCCAAGCCTATACTCTATTTTAGTTTATGCTTTCTTCATTTTGTGAAACTAATTTACTGAAATTAAAAACAAGGCCATTTTTGATATAGCTATCAATTTCTTGATATTCAAATCAGCCTTGTTTCTAATGAATTACTCTTTACCTAAATACTCTTTAATCTCACGATATTCCTTAGAAAAATTCATATGCCCACTGACATCAGGATTTAAGAACGGAAGGATACTTGTTGGATTTACTTCTGTCCGATATACTGCAAGAGAATGCTCCTGAGTTATTTCTCCAACTACGCCTTTATGTATTTCTTCTACATCTTTCTTTAGTGCTTGAATTTCATCGAAGGCATCTAAAATTATCCTAAGTTTCTTCTGGTAACGTTTATAGATTTTCTTTTCTTCAGCTCTTCGCTTAGTCTCTTTAAAGATATATTCAAATATCGCTGCCTTTGCCTCCCAGAAATAAGTATCATATTCTTTCTCTAAAAGATTGATTGATTCACTCATTTTAGTAATTTGTTCTAAAGAAGTAGCATTATCCTCAAGAAAAGAATCAATATTATCAAATGAAATCTTCTTCTCTCCAGTAATTGTTTTTCTTTTTTCTTCCAACTTTGTTCTTGCTTTTGCAATCTTATCTTTTTTATCATCAAGATTTTCTAATGTTGATAATACTTCTCTAATATCCATCCCCTATCTCCTAATTCCATTTTATAAAGAAAGCGCAATCCGTTTCAATTTTCTTCACAACGAAACGAGTATAAAGCATTAAACTCATTCCATAAATAACGGATTCACTTACCCAACGTAAGCTATTTTTATTTCTTTCAAATAAAGTAGCGAAATTGTACAAATCCCCAACGAAAGCAACTTTATCGCCTTTTACTCCTAGTACTTCATCAGATACAACAATAACATCATCAACGTATAAGTTTTCTGAGTATTGTTCCTTCTTGTTAATTTTTAAAATATAATTTCCTTCGCTAGATTTCTCTTTATCTAAAAACTTAAATAGTGACTGACTTAATACAAGAGTATTATGACGTTCGGGATTCAAATCGTTTATTGTATCTTTCAATTCGTCAAAATTAGAAACATTTTTTTCAGGTGCTTCTTTTAGAATTTTTCCAATTTCAATATTACGAGTTTTACGACAAAGACGGGTAATTTTGTTACTTAAGAAGTCTGATATATTATATTCTCCATCATCAACTTGTTCAGACGATAAGGAAATACGGCCTGAAAATGTCTTGTGTTCAAACTTGGTTCTAATCTGTTTTTTTCTAAGTTCTACACTTTTACTATCTCTAAACTCTTCTGATTCAAGTTCTGATAGATGTTCATCATCAAAACCTACAGTTTCATATGTCCCACCAGTACCCGTATACTCAATCACATTAACAAGATCCACTAATTCTTTTCCTTCTTCAGGAACGTCATAGATACTTGTTATATCTTGTGATAATATTAAACCTGTTTTTGATTTTTCATCATCAATACTCATTCCTCTACTTCTTACATACTTTTCTACCAAACTAAATTTTTTAGCCATTTTATACTCCTTTATCTCTTTATTGCTCCTCGTTGTTTATAATTTTTTCTAAAGTTCTTAGCTCTTAGCTCTTAGCTTTTCTTTTAGAACTCTACGAGCTTTTAAAATCATTTTTTCTAACTGTTGATTTTGTATTTTCGTCAGCATATTTTTCTAGTATTTCATGGTTCCCACTTTCTAAACTGCTATCTTCATTTTTACATTTTGAAAATATTTTCTGTCTTTTTTCTGGATCAATAGAAAACTTACTAGCTACCACATACCCTAATGAAGTATCTACCGTCATCTTCTTCACCTCCTTTCTTCTCAAGCAAAAAGGGACATACCACTAGCATCATATGCTTACGGTATGCCCCTGAGTTGTTCTCAATAGACTTATTTTTTAGTTTCTTTTTTGACTAGGTGAGTAAATTTCCCATCTGAGTAGACTAAAGTTATCTCTCCAAATCTTGGAACTTTTTCTATCTCTATTATACCACATTTTTCGTATACAATAAAGCCTTTTTCTGTTGAAAATTTCATTTCATCCATATCTATTAACCTTTCTCTCCCCTCACTGTGTTAATCGTATATCGCTTATCTTTTATTGTGAAAGCCTTAAAAGTGTTCCCCTCTAAACCTTTCAAAATTCTACTTGAGTTTCTAGCATTGTAAACCGTTCGCAATTCACTGCTATCTAGATTCGTGTTGAAAATCGTAGTTTCTCGATTATTAATAATATCAAACAAGAAATCCTGTTCCCAGTCGCTCTTAGGAGTAATTGTTCCATTTTTTGCCCCCAAGTCATCGATAATTAGAAAATCAACATCAACTAACTTTTTGACTGCCTCATACTCTGTTAAGTTTGCATTTCTTCCATAAGCCCATCCTTCTTTTATCTGCTTGATAATCTCGGTTAAACTGACAAATAAGACACTCTTAGGATCGTTCTTCTCTCTGAAACTATCATTGATTTCTTTGGCCAGAGCAAGCGATAAATGACTTTTTCCTATTCCTGTGCTACCGCTGATTAAAGTATTTCCTGTCATACCTCCAAGGTACTTCTGGGCTTGCTCCTTTACAAACTCTAACATCTGACCTTCCTCTGTAGTCTTAACAAAGAAATTATCAAATGTCGCTCCCTTTAACTCTTTAGGAATTGTACTATCACGCATTAATACATCATAAGTTTTAAAATATTTTTGTCTATCATCAAACCTCTGTAATAGGTCTTTCTCTTTTTGTTTAATATCCCCCTTCACACACTCCGGGCAAAATGGTTGTATTTTTCTTTCTGAACTCCCTACTACAGGTATAGAAATTTCCCAGTAATTTACCTGATGAATATTACAAACTTTATCTGATATTTTTCTGTTATTGAACTCTTTAAATTGTTCCTTCATCCTTGCAACTCCTAAAATGGTAGATCTGGGAAGTTATCTTCTGACTTCCCTTTTATGGTTTTAGGCTTTTGATTCAAATAACCGTCAAACTTAGATCCGAAAAGTGTTTCAGGTCTCAGATATTTAGAAAATTCAGGA
Organism: Streptococcus mitis; assembly: GCF_047464965.1. Classification (GTDB taxonomy): domain Bacteria; phylum Bacillota; class Bacilli; order Lactobacillales; family Streptococcaceae; genus Streptococcus; species Streptococcus mitis_DU. Next base: position 148,190 of record NZ_JASHAT010000006.1, on the reverse strand, counting down.
CTATCCTTCCATTCTGCCGTTTTAATATCTATCACCTGTTTAAAATCTTCAAGTGTATAGCCTTCTTTGAATCGTGCTAGTAAAAGCCTTTTTGTCTTATCAACAAACTTATACCTCTTATTAGCTACTTGATTCAGATAAACAATAGGAATCCAAAGTTCTTTATATTTTGTTTTCTCTAAATCTTTTATACCTGTTTCTTCAAGCCAAGTAGGAAAAGTGAAGTCGGGATTTCCCGACAATATATTATCTAAATATAAATTATTACTCTTATTATTAACTCTATTCTCTTTCTCTATCTCTGTTGGACATGAGTTGGAAAAAGTCTCTTTACTTTGGACATTCTCCAATTTTGGTATATCTTGACTATTTTTTCTTTGGTCTCGCTTATATTTCGCCCAGTTTGTTTCACTCTCAACCATGGCTTTTGCTTGCGATAATGTAGCATGGCCATCATCATCGATCTGAATTAGTCCGCATTTTGTAAAATATGCAACTGTCATATTTATATCATCTTCAGAAACATCCAGCTTTAAAGCTAATTCCTGCACCAAACTATCAAAATATCCTTCATAGTACAAAATACAATCATCTTCTAAACTTTCCAACATAAGACGGATATAAATCACTGTCATAGTGTAGCCACCAGGCATATTTTTAAGTCGTTTAATAAAAAGATTATCAAAAAACTTCTTGTCAACTTTTAACCAAAAATATATTTTAGTCTTTGCCATCATCTACCCCCAGGAACTTCAAAATATCCGTAACTTTGTAATAGACTTTTCTAGTCTCTTCTAGTGGTGGTTGGTAACGTCTTAGTCCTGCACCTTCCCACTTTTGCAAGGTTTTGTATTTTATATCTAACTCGTCCATGGCTTCCTGTGCTGACATTAAACCAGTTAGTCGTGGTTTAGGTCTTTCTCGGACTGCTAGATAGTTTTCTACTACTGTGCTTATTCTATTGGTTAAATCGTGTTCGCTTTCTTTACTCAAACTAAACATATCCTTCCACCCCTTTCAGTGTTAAATTCATTCTATTCCTCTTTTTCTAGGCTGGTTTATGAAATATCATTTGCCCTTTTATTGCCCTATGTAAAATATCTTCCTGATCCTTTATGATCATCTCAATAGTTTTAAGGACCTTATATCTTATCTCTTTATCCGAAAGTTCATTATCTAATATTCCTAAAATTGTTGATAGATTTTTTATATTACCTATATACAAATTTATAAAATCCTCTTTAGTTAAACTGGGCTTTTCTAGCTTCTCTTTAAAATCAGTATATAAATTTACTTCACAAGTCATTTAATCGCTCCTTGTTTATTGATACCTGCAAGCTGGATATACCGCCCATAATCTGGGCTTAAACTCCCGCTAGGACTTTCTCCTAGTTTCCTGTTTTCTCGCTCCATTTGAGCGCTCTTTTTGCGGTCTCGATGGTTTAGGTAAATTAGAAAGCCAATCAAAATCACGGTAAAAATAAGCGCCTGTGTATTACTTAAATCTAGTTCATTCATGCTATGCCCTCGCTTTGTAATTCTTTATATATAACTGTTGGGCTTGATGTTCCATCTTTTGGAAAGCTTCAACTTCCTTGATAGATACTTTGTTATCTAAAAAATCAATAATAAACTGTAATAGATTTGGATTGTTAACCTTTAAATCTGCCATAAAATCATCAATTTCTACTTGAGTCATTTTCATTACATCTGGAATTTTCATCTGACTTGTACCCCAATTCTTCAAAATTCTCACAATTAAGGAGATAAACTGCAATCCCGTCCAACTCTCTATAGAGTTGTTCCATCTGGTCACGAATAACGGCCAAACCCTCTTTCATCTGTCCTGATAAGATAGCAGTATCTGCTCCGTTATTTTTCGCCATTATCAGCGAATTGCTCAACTGTCTTACTAATTCAATTCTGGGGAGCATATCTCCAAGTCTGCCACCTTGCTCTTGAATTTCCTTTATGTTTAATGCCATATTGTTTTCCTGTACCTTTTTTTCCTGTTTCCTATACGTAATTAGCACCACTCCAAACGCTGGGCGATTGCCCCAAGTTGGCGAACGCTTGTAGCGGTGTTTCGTGAGTAATTACCCATCTTTCAGCTAAACAAGGCCTTAGAATCACCCTGTCAGCGCTTGATTTCAAAACCTTTTCTAATTGCTTGCCTGCTCTTCGGTTTTTCGTTTGCATTTGATAAAATAGCTGTTTTCTGCTATAATCAAAGCATAGAAAAAATTTCTATACTCTGAATTGTGTCGCTTGCTCGCCTTGACCAAAATTTGAGCAAGTGATTTTTTTATTTTCTTTTTGCATAATTACTACCTGACTGTGGTTTATAAAGCAAGTCTTTGCTTTCGATAAGATCTAGAATCCAACTGAATCCCTGCTCCACCGTTTCAAGAAATGCGCCCAGGTCTTCACTGTCCAAGTTCTCGTAGTTCATACAAAGATATTCGGCTAGTTGTCTGTCTTTCTCAACTAGCTTTTTAAAATCCTTGGGATACTTAGGAATTTCTAACCCCTTGGCATTTGTAACTGTCTTAAATTCATTTTCCATTTTCTATACTCCTATACTTTAAAAATTAATTCCTTAATTTCTGAATACCCCCTATTCAAGTTAATCATAGCTATTGCCATATCTTCCAAACGTTGGTAGTTTGTCAGCTCTACACTTGTCAAGCCATCAATACCGTTCTTACTTTCTCGCTCCTTCATGAGTTGCGCTTTATTCTTTCCTGTCACTCCCTTTAGTAGTAGGTTTGTAAGGGTACTATAGGCATGCTTAGGTGCTTTCTCCCATGTTTGAATAGCTTCAGTTAAACTTTTACGCTTTGGCTTTTCCAGTTCCCATTGAAGATAGCGTTTAGAAAGTTCATCACGCATTTCAAAGAATGCTTTGACTAGGTTCATTTTGAATTGCCGTACTGGTTCGGTATTCTTTAGATAAGTGATCAGCAAGGTAGCTTGTTGCTCATTCAGAAGATAGATTTTTTTCGGTTGCCCTCTCTTATCTAATTTATGGATTTTAAATCCAAGTATTCCCAACGCTTCAAAATCAGCTTTATTGTCTCTGACTAAGCGTGTAATAGTGTGGTGCTGTACTTCAGCACATTCAGCGATAATCTCGCTCGTAGTATACGGCTCTTTCTTGCCGTCCATGTAAACCAGTTCCATTGGTTCGCTCCTTTCTTCTTTTGTCAGTGCTTGCCACCTAAAACAGTACCAAGGTAAAGCATTAAAGTAGGGTAAAATCGGAGAATATGAACCCCTACAAACCCTTGATACTGCTATAGGTAACAAGCAAATTACACTAGCGAATATTTAGCTAGATCCGTTTATCATTCCCCAGTGGTAAAGCACCACATGAGAAATCTATAAATGTAGAGTAGTATTACGATTGGTTCGCTCCTTTCTAATAATCTTTGGCAAGCCACTCCATAACACTAGCATATATTCTTTTGGGCGCTTTATAATCTCCCTTCAAAATTTTAGGAACTGTTCTAGACGCTACACCAATTTCTAGAGCTAGTTCATAATTTTTTAGTTGCAAATCAGCTTTTTTCCTCCTTAATGCTTTCGCCTGTTCTTGTGTGATAAGCATTTTTCTTTCTCCTTTCCCTTTTTTATTCTCATTTCAAGAACAAATTGATTATATAATCTTATTTTGAGAATGTCAAGCGTTTTTGTTCTTTTTTTGAGAATTTTTTGTAGATAATATTTTTTTACTATGATATAATCAATTCAAAAAGTACTTGAATTAGGTGGTATCACATGAAAATTAAACTTAAAGAACTGAGGGAGAAAGAAAAAATATCTTTAAATAAACTCAAAAACATTTTGAAAGAAGAATACGATATAACAGTATCCGATAGTCAACTAATGTACTACGAAAATGAAATTAGAAAACCTAGAGATGAAAATATATGGTCAGCTTTAGCTGATCACTTCGGAGTAAGTGTCGCTTACTTATTAGGGCACGAAGATGAACAAAATATTTTAAAAATAATCCAAAGTAACGAATTTAAAAAATTACTTAATGATATAGATATTGAAAAAATAAATGAACTTAGTTCAGCGTACAAAAACGTTGAAGAACATATAAATAATCCTGTAAAGTATAACAATTTTGGAAAAGGATTGCTTAATCATATCCCATCGTATATGTTTACAATTGAAGAACTAATAAATGCTGATAAAGAGAACAATACAAATTTTGCAGATATTTTAATCAACTATATTTCTTTAAATGACTATGATAAAAAAATAGCTTTTGATTTAGTTCAAAAACTATCTGATAGAGACAAAGAAAAGGAGTAAACCCCATGGGATTTTTTGACACTGTAAAACAAGAAGGAAGCTTTTCTACTGCATCTGAAGTAAATGGACTACACTACGTTGTACTCCAGGTAACTTTAAAAGAAAAGTTTTTCGGTACTGGATCAGGAAACCTTACAGAATTAGAAGATGTTATCAATAAACAAGCTTCAAAAGGCTACCGCCTGCATACAATCACAACCGCCAATGGTGGAAGTAAAGGATTAGGTGGTGGTGACCGTATCCAAGCCACAATGGTTTTTGAGAAAATTCTATAAAAATTCCCCATCTTTTATTAGAAAACATCAGCATATAGGAGGCTACTTATGAAAAAATTACTAAGCACATCAGCTATTTTACTTTCTGCTACCGTTCTAGTAGCTTGCTCTAACAATCAATCAACTACCAAAGATAGCTCGGAGCAACCAAAAACGGAGCAAAAAAATACTACTTCAACAAACACAAAAGCCAAAGTAGATAACAGTAAATACGATGATCTAATTTCTGAAATCAAATCAAAATTAGATCCTGAATCAACTGGCGCAATAAGCGTTAAAATTCAAAATAACGTACTCGATTCAGATTCATCCGAACCGCATGATACAATCATGATTTTGCTAACTGGAACGGCTAAAGATAGCGCAAAAGAGACTATGGACGCAATTAATTCAAATTCTGCTACAACTAATCAGCAAAATGCAATTACCGTATTTCGGATGTCTATATCTGAGTTTGCTAAAAAATTACCAGACGACAATACTACTCTTTCCCTTGGATATGAAAAATCCGCTGATCAATACGACTTAATCGCAAAATCTTCAAAACAAAAAGATTTTATCCCTGTTGGAGAAATCATCGTAAATTAAAAAACTCCCCCATATTCGCCAATAGAACCCCTCTTTCAACGGTCTATTGTGCAAAAACAGGGGAAATTGAAGAATAGAAAGCCGATTTTACAGACTAAAGCGCAAAAAACGACAGATTTGACAAATAGAGATGACTAATATCTTCTAAACCATCGGCGAAATCGTGGGCATATATAGAGAGAATTAAAATGAACAAAGAAAATCCATATTTTGAACAAACCAAACAAAACTACATAGAAGTTGAAAAACTCTATAAACTTGGTAAAGCAAAGCATACATCTTCTAAATACAGATTTCTTGCACCAGCAGTTAAAAGACAATCTGAACAATTCTTATTTGAAGCCAAGACTCAAAAAAGAAAATATTGGAAATTCAGTCGTGGTTCTCTGGTATTCGTAGAGTTCGGTGTAAATATAGGCGGAGAATTATCAAATAATCATTGGGCTATTGTCTTAGACAAAGTAGATAGTCCCTATAAAAAAACACTTACAGTAATTCCTCTAACATCTAAAAATCAAATAGATACTGTACTCATAGACGAAGTCATTGCGGAATATCCTTCTATTTTGCTTGATGAATATATTGAAAAATTACACAAAGAATTATTTGCCTACCTAAAATATTTAGATTCCAATAATGCAATTACTGAAGCTGCCTTATCGGATGTCTACCAAGCTTATACAGAACAATTTTCAAACGAAATAATTCAACCTAAGATAATAGACGATGATAACCTTAAACAGACACAATCAGAAATAAATGACGTTCTTGAATTAACTCAATACTACAAAAAATACATTAAGCGTTCTTATGCCAAGTGTAATAACCTTCAAACAATCAGCAAAGATAGAATTTTAAAGAAAAATAGATTAGATCCAATCGGAAAAATAAAAGTATCTGATAACACATTGGACAAAATTAACGAAAAGTTAAAAGAATTATACCTTTTCTAATCTCTTGACATTTTTTAATAATTATATTATAATACAGCTATTAGGAGTTTAGCTCCATAAAGTTTACATTTGGATTTTAGATCCATAACGTGATAGTAGCCGTATTTGATACGGCTACTTTTCTTTTTATATTCTAGTAAACTTAACTTAAAATAAAAAACTCCCTCATATTCACCTTGTTTTCTATTCTGGTACAATTTACCGTCTGACTGCTTAAAATCGAAAATAAGGGGTTTCTCGTAGCCCCTAGCATGGTATAAACTCAAAACCTTTTCTAATTGCTTGCCTGCTGATGGAAAAGGAGTAAGACCATGAAGATTACAGAGTACAAAAAGAAAGATGGATCAGTAGTTTACCGTTCCAGCGTTTATCTTGGTATCGATACCGTAACAGGTAAGAAAGTCAAGACAACTATTTCAGACATAACCAAGAACAGACTCAAAAGCAAGGCTATCCAAGCCAAGGTAGAGTTTGAAAAAAACGACTCAACAGTTACAAAAGTCGTTAACGTTACCACCTATCAGGAATTAACAGAACTCTGGCTAGAAAATTATTGCCATACAGTCAAACATAGCACCCTTATAGGCGCAAAAAACAACATAAAAAAGTATCTCCTACCAGCCTTTGGAGACTACAAACTAGATAAACTAACGCCCCCAATCATTCAGCACCAGGTAAACCAGTGGGCAATAGATTACAATCAACTAGGAAAAGGTTATCAGCAATATAATCAACTCCATGCCTTAAATAAACGCATATTATCCTATGCCGTTTCCTTGCAAGTCATTGCTTCAAATCCAGCTAGTGATATCATCGTCCCACGTCGCAAACCCAAAGAAGGGCAAAAACTGAAATATCTGGATGACGACAATTTGAAAAAATTCTTAGATTATCTGGATCAGTTGCCAAACACTTACAAAAATTTCTCCGATACGGTTTTATATAAGACACTCCTAGCGACTGGTTTGCGTATTCGTGAGTGTCTAGCCTTGAAATGGTCTGATATTGACCTACAAAACGGTAGTATTTCAGTTACGAAGACTTTGAACATCCTAAAAGAAATCACTAGCCCTAAAAGTAAAAGTAGTATCAGAGAAATAGCACTGGATACCAAAACGGTACTCATGCTTCGGCTCTATAAAGCAAGACAATCCCAAATAGGTAGGGAAATAGGGATGACTTTTGAAAAAGTGTTCTCTGATACCTTTGACAACTATAGAGAAGCTGGAGCGCTCAGATTTAGGCTAGAAAAGCATTTAAAACTGGCTGGATGTCCTCGTTTGAGTTTCCACGCTTTCCGACACACCCACGCTAGTCTATTGCTCAATGCAGGACTGCCTTACAAAGAAATCCAAACACGGCTCGGCCATTCTAAAATTTCAATGACTATGGATATCTATAGTCATCTATCCAAAGACAATAAGAAAAAGGCGACTTCCTTTTATGAAAAAGCCATTGAGAATCTACAAAGTTCCTAAAAAGTTCTTAAAATTCATCATTAAGGGACAAAAAACGGCTATATCAAGGGGTTTCAGCTTTTTCTCACATTTTGAGTTATAATAGAACTATGAAAATCACAAAACTTGAAAAGAAAAAAAGACTCTATCTGATGGAGTTTGATAATGGCGACAAATGCTACATTACTGAAGATACTATTGTTCGTTTTATGTTATCAAGAGATAAGGTGATAAGCGAAGAAGAATTGAAAGAGATTCAGGACTTTGCCCAATTTTCTTACGGTAAGAATCTAGCTCTCTACCACCTATCCTTTAAAGCTCGCACTGAAAAAGAAGTCAGAGAATATCTGAAAAAATACGATATTGATGAAGACATAGCTTCCCAAGTCATTGCTAATCTTAAAGAAGATAATTGGATTAATGATGGCCATTACGCTTATGCTATCATCAATGCTAATCAACTTTCAGGAGACAAGGGACCTTATGTACTGACTCAGAAACTAGTACAAAAGGGGATTTCAAAATCTACTATAGAGGAGACCTTGAAAGAATTTGATTTTTCGGAAGTTGCTCAACGTGTAGCTAATAAACTATTGAAAAAATATGAAGGAAAACTTCCAGCTCGTGCCTTGCAAGATAAGATTATCCAGAACTTGACCAACAAGGGATTTTCCTATTCTGATGCTAAAAGTGCCTTTGATCAGTTGGATAGTCAAGTTGACCAAGAAACGACTCAGGAACTCATCTTCAAGGAACTTGATAAGCAATATGCTAAGTATGCCCGAAAATATGAAGGATACGAACTTAAACAGCGTTTAACTCAAGTTTTAGCACGAAAAGGATACGATTTTTCGGATATAGCAAGCGCTCTCAGAGAATATCTTTAATATTTTCATGTAAAATTCACAGATTTTAGGTAATTTTATGATACAATAGTAAATGATAAACTTATAAATTGTAGAAAGTTGGTTAGTTATGAAGCTTCCAAAAGAAGGCGACTTTATTACAATTCAAAGTTATAAGCATGATGGGAGTCTCCACCGAACTTGGCGGGACACCATGGTACTAAAAACAACAGAAAACGCCATTATTGGTGTCAACGATCATACACTGGTTACCGAAAGTGATGGTCGTCGTTGGGTCACTCGAGAACCGGCTATTGTTTACTTTCACAAGAAATATTGGTTTAATATCATTGCCATGATTCGCGATAATGGAATTTCCTACTATTGCAATATGGCTAGCCCCTACTATCTGGATGAAGAAGCACTGAAGTATATTGATTACGATTTGGATGTTAAAATTTTTACAGATGGAGAGAAACGTCTCTTGGACGTTGAGGAGTATGAGCGTCACAAACGCAAAATGAATTATTCTGATGACTTGGACTATATTTTAAAAGAACATGTCAAAATTCTTGTTGATTGGATTAACAATGGACGTGGTCCTTTCTCAGAAGCCTATGTAAACATTTGGTACAAGCGCTATGTAGAACTAAAGAATCGGTAAAGTTGTCAAACTGGGGTTAAGACCCCGGTTTTTTTATTTTAAAAACCCAGCTTGACAGCTGGGCTTATCCTTATATATCTAATTTTGTAACTGTAAATTTGATATGGGAGTAGTCTTTTTCAACATCCTTATCCAGCAAGAACGTTGTGGCGTCCTTCTTAACTTGAACCAGGTCAATATTCTGAGCTTGGGCTGCATAGACGCATCCACAATAACATTGACGATAGATATCATACTCTTCACACATCTCTACCGAACGTTTGTAGCCTTGATTTTTCTTGAAATCACTTGGAAGATAGTGGGTTGTATAAATTTTTTGCACATCGATTCCAATGCTGTTGATGGTTTGAGAATTCTTATGAGGACTGATGGTCAAAGCTGAGCCAAAGTAGTCAAATCCCAAGTCCATAGCCACTTGCGCTGTTTTATCCAGTCTATAGTCAAAGCAAACCTTGCAACGGTCGCCACCTTCTGGTTCTTCTTCCATTCCTCTGACTAACTTACGATATTCATTTGGTTCGTAGGGAGCTTCTAGATACTGGACCGTATTTCCTGTCCGCTCATTGAAATCACTGACAAACTTTTTAGTCACATAGGCACGCTTATGGTATTCTGCCTTGGGATGGATATTAGAATTGGCAAAATAAATGGTCACGTCTGCATACTTGGTCAAATATTCTAGGGTATAGGTACTGCAAGGGGCACAGCAAACATGCATGAGAATGGTTGGCCGTTGCTCATTTTTCTCCCATACTTGTACCATCTTCTGCATGACACGGTCATAATTAATCTTCTGATTGGGGTTCATCTTGCTCAGAATTTCTTCTACATCGATCATGTTCTTCTCCTTTTTCTAGTCTTATTTTATCATATAAGTTAGGAGAGCTCAAATCAATTTAGAAGTGAATATCATAAAAAGGAGGAATAGCCATTCCCTCCTTTTGTGTTTTTTATAAGTTGTTTTCTATAGAAAGCTTACATCATCCCACCCATCATACTTGGATCCATTGCTGGAGCTGGGGCTGCTGGTTCTGGTTTATTGGCTACGACTGCTTCCGTAGTCAAAATCAAGCTGGCTACAGATGCTGCATTTTGTAGAGCTGAACGGCTCACTTTAACTGGGTCGATGATTCCCTCTTCAATCATGTTGACCCATTCGCCAGTTGCTGCATTGAAGCCTGTACCAACTTCAGCATTTTTCAAACGATCGATAACGATAGAGCCTTCAAATCCTGCATTGTGGGCGATTTGACGAACAGGTTCTTCCAAAGCACGGAGAACAATATTGCGACCCGTTGCTTCGTCTCCTGTTAATTCCAAATCAGCTACGGCAGGGATAACATTTACAAGGGCTGTTCCACCACCTGCAACGATTCCTTCTTCAACAGCTGCACGAGTAGCGTTGAGGGCATCTTCAATGCGGAGTTTCATTTCTTTCAACTCAGTTTCAGTTGCAGCTCCGACCTTGATGACTGCTACACCACCTGACAATTTCGCCAAGCGTTCTTGCAATTTTTCACGGTCAAATTCAGAAGTTGTGGTTTCGATTTGAGACTTGATAACTGCAACACGGTGAGAAATCGCTTCAGGATTTCCAGCACCTTCTACGATAACCGTGCTATCTTTGTCCACAGTTACTCTCGCTGCTTGACCAAGTGCTTCAATTGTAGCATCTTTCAACTCAAGACCTAGGTCTTCTGTGATAACTGTTCCGCCTGTTAAGATGGCAATGTCTTCAAGCATGGCTTTGCGACGGTCACCAAAACCAGGTGCCTTGACTGCTACCACGTTGAAGGTTCCACGAATCTTGTTCAAAACAAGAGTTGGAAGAGCTTCGCCATCTACATCATCCGCAATAATCAAGAGTGGACGATTGCTTTGGAGAATACTTTCTAGGAGTGGCAAGATTTCTTGGATATTTGAAATCTTCTTATCAGTAATCAAAATGTATGGATTTTCAAGATCAGCTACCATTTTTTCGCTATCTGTCACCATGTACTGTGAAAGGTAACCGCGGTCAAACTGCATTCCTTCAACAACTTCAAGCTCTGTTTCCATACCACGTGACTCTTCGATAGTGATGACTCCATCTTTGCCAACTTTTTCCATAGCTTCAGAGATGTATTCACCGACTTTTTCAGAACGAGAAGAGACGGCTGCAACTTGAGCGATAGCTTCTTTGTTGGCAACAGGAATAGCATTGTTTTTCAAGGCTTCAACTGCTGCAGCAACTGCTGTTTCAATCCCACGACGAATGCCAATTGGATTGGCACCTGCAGTGACGTTTTTGATTCCTTCACGGACGATAGCTTGGGTCAAGACTGTTGCAGTCGTAGTCCCGTCACCTGCGATATCATTGGTTTTAGAAGCTACTTCTGATACCAATTTGGCACCCATATTTTCAAAATGGTCTTCCAATTCGATTTCTTTGGCAATAGTCACACCGTCATTGGTAATCAAGGGTGAACCGAATGACTTTTCAAGAACGACATTACGGCCTTTTGGTCCCAAGGTTACTTTAACAGTGTCTGCAAGGATATCGACACCACGGACCATAGCTGAACGGGCATCAGATGAAAATTTAATTTCTTTTGACATACTTACTTTCTCCTTCTATTTTTCAATGATAGCCAAGATGTTAGCTTCGCCTACGATGATGTACTTTTCATCGCCATCTTTGACATCAAGACCTGCGTGTGCTTCAACCAAGACACGGTCTCCAGCTTTAACACTTGGAGCAACCAAGTCACCGTTCAAGGTACGAACACCTTGTCCAGTAGCCACAACTTGAGCTGTTTTGGTTTTTTCTTGGGCTGAACCTGCGAGGACAAAACCTCCAACAGTTTGTTCTTTTTCTTCTACTTTTAAGACCACACGGTCCCCTAATGGTTTCAACATCTGATTTCCTCCATAATGAGATAGATATCATTAGCACTCTTTACACTTGAGTGCTAATTCATAGTTCTATTGTATCACTTGGTCAGAAATAGTCAAGAAAAAAGTCTGACTTTCTCAAGATAAAAAGCCTGAGACCAACTCAGACTTTTTAATGCTTAAAATGGTAGTTCTTCCTCTTCCAAAACCAAGTCCGCTAAGTCTTGGCCTGCGTTATTTTCACGCATGGCACGTTGAGCACGACTTTCCAAGAGTTGGAATCCTGTCACAAGGACTTCAGTCACATAGTTCATCTGACCATTTTTCTCAAAACGACGAGTACGTAATTCTCCATCCACTGAAATGAGACTTCCTTTGGTTGCGTAGCTTGCCAAGCTTTCTGCTAGTTTGCCCCATAGAACCATATTGACAAAGTCAGCTTCGCGCTCCCCATTTTGGTCTTTGTAACGACGGTTCACAGCGATAGTTGCTCGCGCTACTGACTTGTCATTGTTGGTTTTGTGCAATTCTGGTGTAGACGTCAAACGCCCAATCATGATAACTTTATTATACATATTTTTTCCTCCTACTTATCTATTCGCAGAAAATCAAAAAAGTTACAGAAATTTGTAACTTTTCGAGGAAATTTTTTACTTTTTATGAACCATGAAACCTGTCGCCTGTTGATTGGCCATAATGGTCATATCTGTAATCTGCACACGACGAGGTTGACTGGTCACATAGACTACTGTGTCTGCAATATCCTGAGCTTGCAAGGCTTCTATTCCTTGGTAAACGGACGCAGCTCTCTCTTTATCACCATGAAAACGTACCGTAGAAAAATCTGTTTCGACAATTCCCGGTTGAATAGTCGTCACCTTGATATCCGTTGCGATGGTATCAATTCGCAGACCATCTGAAAAGGTCTTAACCGCTGCCTTGGTAGCTGAATAAACTGCTGCACCCGCATAGGCATAAATTCCTGCGGTTGAGCCCATATTGATGATATGTCCTTGATTGGCTTTTACCATTGCTGGCAAGAAACAGCGAGTGACTGCCATCAAACCTTTGACATTGGTATCCAACATGGTCAGCATATCCAACTCTTCATAGTTTTGATATGGAGCCAAGCCAAGAGCCAAACCTGCGTTATTGACCAGAATATCAATCTGACCTATCGTTTCTAGAATATCAGAGCAGACAGTCTTTACCATGGTCATATCTGTGACATCTAGCGAAAAAGTCCAAACTGTCTGATTTGGGAAGGCTTCTGCAAACTCCGACTTAAGGGCTTCTAGTCTATCTGTCCGTCGACCTGTTAAAACGATATTCTCACCCTGCTCCAGATAAGCACGCGCAATCGCTTCACCGATTCCTGATGTCGCCCCTGTAATCACAACATTTTTTGTCATCTTATTTCCTTCTAGCTGGTCTATCAGATACTGACAACTTCCTAGGTAGTCCAGTGTTTAGCTGGATCAAATGGAGTTCCAACAACTTGGTCTTCTGATAATTCAATAATACCACGCTTTTGCGGAGCATTTGGCAAGGCAAGTTCACGAGGACTACACATCATGCCAAAACTCTTTTCACCACGAAGCTCACCTGGGAAAATGAGATTCCCTTTGGGCATCATTGCTCCTGGAAGAGCTACAATGGTTTTCAACCCGACACGCGCATTGGGAGCCCCTGCAACGATTTGCACTGTCTTGTCACTTGCGACTGCAACTTGGCAGATGTTAAGGTGGTCACTATCAGGATGGGCTACCATCTCGACAATTTCACCAACAACAAACTTAGGTTCCTTGTCATTGACAATTTCTTCTTTAAAACCTTCCGCCTGCAATTCTTGGTTCAAACGAGCTACTTGTTCATCAGACAAAAAGACTTGACCGCGCTCTTCAATTTCAAACAAACTTGAAACTTCGAAAATATTCCACGCCACTGTTTCCCCATTATCTTTGAGGAAAACACGGGCTACCTTGCCTTTGCGTTCCACATCTAGTTTGGCATCTCCGCTGTTTTTCACGACGACCATAAGGACATCACCGACATGTTCTTTATTATATGTAAAAATCATTGTTTCCTTTTCTCCTATTTCAGTCCTGCTAAAAAATCGTTAATTTGCTCCTTACTTTTACGGTCGCGATTAACAAAACGACCAATTTCCTTGTCTTTTTCTAGAACAACAAGGCTAGGAATTCCATATACATCCCAGAGTTTGGCCAAATCCATATACTGGTCTCTATCCACTCGAATAAAGGTGAACTCTGGATTGGTCTCCTCAATTTCTGGCAAGGCAGGATAGATATAACGACAATCGCCACACCAGTCCGCCACAAAAAGAAAGACCTTCTTCCCATCTTTTCTCACTAAAGATGCTAATTCTTCTATACTTGCTGGTTGTATCATAAGACTTCCTCCTCATAGACTAGGTCTTCATTTTCATAGACAAAGGTATAATGACGGCCATCCTCAAAAATGACGCCACCAACCAAGCTCTCTAGACTGCTTTCATAGACTTGAACATAGAGGGTCGCAATTTCCCCCATGTCTGAAAAATGGTCTCGTACAATCGCTGTCAACTCTTCCTGAGTCTTCCTGAGCTTATGGTCATCTGCAACTTTTTTCGTAGCAAGAGCAAGGCTTCCAATACCTAGCAGAGCCAGACCTGCTATCCACATTTTTTTAGCTTTCATACCATTCATTTTAACACAAAAAAGGCTTTAGGACAAATGAGGAAGCAGCAGAAAAGCAAGTAAAAAGCCTCTTCCTTTAAGGAAAAGGACTTCTTATACTCAATGAAAAGCAAAGAGCAAACTAGAAAGCTAGCCACAGGTTGCTCAAAGCACTGCTTTGAGGTTGTAGTTTGAGGTTGTAGATAGAACTGACGAAGTCAGCTCAAAACACTGCTTTGAGGTTGTGGATGACGCTGACGTGGTTTGAAGAGATTTTCGAAGAGTATTATTCTTATTGCCAGGCGCCTGAGTTGCCAACGTAGTAACCATCAGGTGTGTAGGTATTGCGAAGCATCTTACCTGATGAAGCTAGATAATACCACTTGCCATTATCTTTGACCCAATCATTCGCTAGCATGGCACCAGAAGAACTTACATAATACCATTCTCCCTTGTCATAAACCCAATTGCTTGCTTTCATGGCTCCTGAAGTTGATAAATAGTACCACTTGCCTTGGTCGTAAAGCCAGTCACTCGCAATCATGGCTCCTGATGATTTAAAGGCATACCAGTTGCCACCTTGATAAAGCCAAGTTTGATTGAACATGACTCCTTTATCATTCATAAAGTACCAAGTTCCCTTGTCTTTAACCCAAGCATTCTGTACTAATTGACCTTGTTTTTGATAGTACCAGTTTTGGTTTGATTTTAGCCAGCTTTCTGCTTTTACAATCGGATAAAGTTCTTTGAAAGATCCTCCATCATATTTATGACTGATAGACTTTAGTTTTTCAAGTTTCAACTCGCCATTGTCATAATCTGTCCAAGCAAAGACTTTTTGACCATTGACAGTCTCTGGTAAGGTAGCAGTGTAAGTCTTGGTTTGATAATCCCATTTAGCATCGAGGTAAGTGTATTGATCATTCGATTCTTCAATACGGTAGTAGCCTCTCTTTCCACTATCATTATGAATATCATCCACAACTTTCGTTGACCAGGTCTTCACTTCGTTTCCGCTCTTAGCTTCTACCTTAATATCTCCTCTATAGCCATATGGAACATAGAAATTCAGGTAACGCCCTTCTATACCAATCATAGACTTGTCCTTTTCTTGACCTAGGAAATTGACAGTCTGATCTTGACCATTGAGACTAACTGTCCACTCGATTTTCTCGGTTTTTGGCAAATCCAAGACTTTGATATCCACTTCATGACCATTGTTAAACCGAAGAATCTTGCCATCTTGATACTGCACTCCACACTTAACAACCCATTCTTCTTTAAGCTCAAATGCCTGCCCTGAATGAGGTGAAACTAGCAAAGCTAGACCAGCTAGAGACAAACCAAATAATGTGATTTTTTTCATCGTAGATCCTCCTTAGGATTTTTTATGTTAATTATATCACTATGTTTTTATTTTGCAACTCATATCCTAAATATGCAATCAAAAAACCTCTGAGATTCTTCTCAAAGGTTTTGATTTAGCTAATTACTGTTCTCAACTGCTGCAGTGACAAAAGCAGTGTAGAGTTCTTCTGGGCGGTTTGGACGGCTGGAAAGTTCAGGGTGATACTGACAAGCCACAAAGAATTTATTTTCAGGAATTTCCACAATTTCAACCAAACGATTGTCTGGAGAAACACCTGAGAAGACAAAGCCTGCTTCCTCAAACTGCTCACGGAAGGCATTGTTAAACTCATAACGGTGACGGTGACGACGTTGCACCACTTCTTGATTGTGATAAGCAGCTGCTGCCTTAGAGCCACGTTTTAGTTTAGACGGATAAAGTCCCAAGCGAAGGGTTCCCCCCATATCCTCAACATCAATCTGATCACGCATGATATCAATGATAGGGTATTTTGTTTCTGGTGCAAGTTCAGCAGAATTGGCACCTTCAAGACCCAAAACGTGACGAGCAAACTCGATACAAGTCAACTGCATTCCCAAGCAGACTCCCAACATTGGAACATCATTTTCACGCGCATAACGGATGGCTTGGATTTTCCCTTCCGTACCACGTTGGCCAAAACCTCCTGGTACGATGATTCCGTCCGCATCAGACAAAAGCCCTGCCACATTCTCTGCTGTCACATCATTGGCATTGATCCAATTGATTTTAACTTCTGCATCGTTGGCATAACCAGAGTGTTTCAAGGCTTCAACCACAGAAATATAGGCATCTTGCAACTCCACATACTTACCGACAAGGGAAATCTTAACTTGTTTCTTAAGGTTCATGACCTTGTCCACCATAGCTGACCATTCTGTCATATCTGCTACTGGTGCGTCTAATTTCAAATGGTCACAAACAATTTGGTCCATACCTTGCGCCTGCAAGTTCAATGGAATTTGGTAAAGGTGTTCAACGTCCAACGATTCGATAACAGCTTCTGGTGCTACATCACAGAACTGTGCTAGCTTGTTTTTAATTCCTTGACCAGCTGGTTGTTCTGTACGAATAACCAACATATTTGGCTGGATTCCCAATCCACGCAATTCTTTGACAGAGTGTTGGGTTGGTTTGGTCTTCATTTCACCAGCTGCCTTGAGGTAAGGAAGCAAGGTTGTATGGATATACATAACATTATCCGCCCCCACATCTGCCTTCATCTGACGAAGGGCCTCTAAGAATGGCAAGGACTCGATATCTCCTACTGTTCCACCGACCTCTGTAATAATGACATTAGAGTCTGTCGTTAGAGCGGCACGCTTGATTTTTTCTTTCAAAGCATCTGTGATATGAGGAATGACTTGAACAGTTGCCCCAAGATATTCTCCACGACGTTCCTTACGAAGAACTTCACTGTAAATTTTACCAGTTGTCACGTTGGAATATTTGTTGAGATTGATATCAATGAAACGTTCATAGTGACCCAAGTCCAAATCTGTCTCAGCTCCGTCATCTGTCACAAAAACTTCCCCGTGCTGGTAAGGACTCATAGTTCCCGGATCGATATTGATATAAGGGTCAAATTTTTGAATGGTTACTTTGAGACCACGATTTTTCAAGAGACGGCCCAGACTTGCTGCCACAATCCCTTTCCCAATAGACGATACCACACCACCAGTTACAAAAATATATTTCGTAGACATAGATTCCTCTTTCTAAAATGCTCAAGGTCTTGCTGACTACGAGGGGACATAGAAAACAAGACCCTATTAATAAGAATAATCTGGGACGACTGCACCAGATTCACAACCAAAATACAAGAAGATAACTTCTTGAAAAAACAAAAATAGCTCCCTAAGAACTAGGGAGCCCCGACCTCTAAAAGAGGTGCCCGAACAATATGATACCTAAAAATAGGATAATTGTCAATAGCTAACTTTTATTCCTCGATGTTTTCAGTATCATCATCTGAAAACTCGTCGTCTTCTTCGTTGAGATCCACGTCTTCACCCAAGTCATCTGGGGCGATTTCGTTGATTTCTGCATCGTAAGCTTCCACTTCATTTTTCTCATCATCTGGATTTTCATCATCGTATGAAAGTGCTGGATCTGCTTCGTATGCGTCTTCGTCTTCTGGGTCATCCGCATTGTAGTCAATAGCATCTGAATCGCCATCCATGAAGGCATTGACACGTTTTTTCTTAGCTTTTGGTGCTACTTCATCGTCGTCATTTTCTTCAAGAGCAATGATCTCTTCGTCGATTTCGTCCACACCATACCATGAACGAAGACCCCATTTGTTGTCTCCAAGTGAGATGAAGCTACCGTCAAAGTTCAACTCTGTGTAGAACAAAGGCAAGGCTTCGCGGATATCGCTGTTTGATGTTCCAAGGTAGTTTTGAATTTCGTTTACAAGATCGCTAAAATGCATCTCATGATCACGACCACGAAGTTCCAAGATAGCACGCGCTACCTCAATCATAGATAGTTCACTTTTTTCTTGCCCAGCAAATACTTCTAATTCCAAAGCGTTTCTCCTCATTTATACTACTATCGCCAGAGCAAACAGACTCTGACCTCATTTTATCATTTACTCTTTATTTTACGATAATTTTGCAGAATAGTCAAAGGTTAAGAAAAAATAAAGGTGAAATATTTCAGCTAATTGAAAGACCTGTGTAACATGACCACAGGTATATTGATTTATTTATAACTCAAGACTGCAACTCCAATACCAACCACAAACTGCAAGAGGATTCCTACAGAGATAAAGGATTATTTGTTGCGTCAAATCAAGTAAAAAGATCATTTCAGGTCCTACCAGTAACTTCGTTTTCTTTCCTTTATTTCATTTTCCCTAGAATAGTGAAAAATCCTTCTCTTGTTAATGAGTTTCATAAGAAAAAGGCTGGAGAATCCAACCTTCTCTATTTATTCAGCTAAGAGTACTTCTTTGATGGTTTGTTTTTGGAGTTTTCTGTTGGATTGATAAAAGAGGCTTTCATAAACCACAGCAAAACCGATCAAAGTCCAGAAGCAAACATTCCCATCAAAGTGATGCTCAATCTTTTCAGGAACCGTATCTTTGATCACACCAATCAAGATTTCCATGATAGCGTACTGATAAGCCGTCCCAAGAACAAATCCTAGATAGGCCCAGAAACGATAGGGAGATAGGATATGGCCTTGGCATTCACGATCTGTGTAGCCAAAAGCCTTCATAAGAGCCAGGGTTTCGCGACTTTCTGAGACGACAATCCCCAATGACAAAAAGAGAATAGAGAAAGAAAGGATCAAGCCAATCATGATCATCATGGTTTGGATGATGTCATCTGTGTAGTCCCTTAGACCAAAGGACAGTTGAACCATGGCCGCAAAACACATAGAGCCAAAGACTACAAAAAATAGGATAGATTTTCTCCCCCAAATTAGTGACGAAGACAGCTCTTTTAGGAAGTCTTTCTCTTTCTTAGGAGCCCTCTTTCTCCTTTTGACCTTGATTGGTGTTGGGGACTTTTTCAATAAGCGAAGAGCCGGCGTTTGTAGTTGTCTTCTAGCATAACCAACCGCGATAAGCATAAAAAATACCGTTGGAAGGACCACAAAAGCAAGCAAGAGCTGCCAATGAAAATGAATGGTAATTTCTGGCAGGATCCCCTTTTCATTCCGGAAGTCATAAAAATGCCCCATCATAAGAAAAGAAGTGAAATAGCCAAGAAGCGCTCCGGCACCAAAACTGATCCCAAATGCCCAAAATCGTTTAGCCAGCTGGCCATTGCTATAGCCCAAAGCCTTTAAAATTCCTAATTGTTCCTTGTGATCATCGACAAATTGTTTGATATAAAAACACATGAGAAGGACCGACGTCAAGGACAAGACGACTCCACTGACCATGGCCACCATCCAAGAAAGCGAAATCTGGACATCATAGTAGGTCTGAATCATGGGATTGGTTTTAGAAATCTCCAACTGCTCGATGTCCAAGTAAAAATTCAAGAAGAGATTGGCCACAAAGACCGCACAAGCCCCAATTATACTGACGACAACTAATTTTCGAATATCTTTTACTGAAAACATGGCTTACCATCCAATCTCATAAGCAGTCTGAGGCTGATCATTGGTCACAACTTCGGTAATCTTGCCACTATTGACACGAATGATGGTTCTTGCCATATCCGCAATATTTTGGTTATGCGTCACCATGATGAGGGTCAAACCAAGCTTTTCCTTTAACTCCCAGATATAGTCGAGAATCTTGCGCCCCGTTTCTTCATCCAGGGCTCCCGTCGGCTCATCTAAGAAAAGAATCTCTGGCTTTTTGGCCAAGGCCCGAGCAATGGAGACTCTCTGCTGTTCCCCACCTGACAATTCACTCGGATACTTGTCCAGCTTATCGCCAAGTCCCAAATCCTCGATAATCTGCAAAAAATCATGATTGTTTGCCAGGTCTGCCCCCATCTTTACATTCTGTCTGACTGTTAGATTAGGCAATAAATAATACTGCTGAAAAATAAAGGCAATCTTCTCACGTCTAAAGGCTGTCAATTGAGTATCTGTGAGTTGAGCCAAATCCTGTCCTTGAATGAGTATATGTCCCTCGTCTACCTTTTCTAAACCTGACAGAACGTTTAAGAGAGTTGATTTGCCTGATCCAGAAGGACCGAGGATAACCACATCATACTGGTCTTGAAGCTGCAAATCAATCCCTTTTAAAACCTTGGTTTGGCCGTAACTTTTGTGCACATTTTCTAGTTGAATCATTTCTTTCCTACCATTTCTTTGATGAGAGATTGACAAACCTCTGTCAGTAATCCAATCACTTCTTCCATGCTGAATTGATAAATGTCAGAAGCAACCATTGAGGCCATCCCGTGCGAGTAGATAAATAGATGCTGGTACAAGCGACCAGCCTCCTCTACATTCAAAGGATAGTCTGCGACGATCGAATCCAGAACCAATTGGTAACTATAATCCTTCATGGGAAGAAAATCTTGAAAGCGACGAATCGGATCTTTGCTGGGATTTTGGAAAAGCAATTGAAAGAGTTGGGGGTCTTTTGAGGCGAAAAGGATATAAGCAACCCCGACGGATCGAAAAGGCTTCTCATCTTCTAAGGCCTTACGAATATACTCCACCACTACCATTTCCGCAGCACCAATAACCTCTGCTTGTAACTCGGCCATATTGGCAAATTGCCCAAAAATGACTCTTGGTGTGGCTCCCAGTTGCTCCGCTAATGCTCGAGCCGTCAAACTAGCCATGCCCTCTTCTCTCACCAATTGTAAAGCTGTTCCAATGATAGTCTCTTTACTAAATTTAACCTTTGGTGGCATAAGACTCCTTTCGCGCAACATTCGTTGCGCAACACTTGTTACTTAAAAGAATACCATAAAAAAGAAAGACTTGTCAAGAAAAAACTGTAAAATACAAAACAAAAAGACAGCGAACTTTTTATTTCTTTGCTACTCAGCCGATAGCATCGTGAGGTGGGTTTTCGGTATCAATCCAGATGAATTCAATCCCGATTTCCTCATTTTTAAACTTGGTCAATCGAATACCGTTGATTTCCAGTTCATTTAAACGTTGGCTTGTCAAGACTTCTCATTTTTTCAACTAGAAAAGTTAAGGGGGAACTAATACAAATCTTCTAAGCTTCTATATTCAATGATTTCATTTTTTATAATATTCTTTTTAAACTCAAAATGTTTTAAAGGATTATCGATTAACACTAGCTTGGGAATATCATCTAGGTTAGTAACTAAGGATAAAATAAAATCTGATTTAAACTCTTTGGCTTTTTCATATTCTCTGGCAGTCAATCGAATGCGACCCTTAGATTTTCGAATTCCTTTAACTTCGGCAAGATAGGAATGCTCTTGAACATCTACTTGAAAGTCATATCCATCACCATAAAGACGGGCATCGGTCAATAGTCCACCTTGAAATTTTTCTTCTTTATCAAAATGAAGGAGAAAATAATTCTCAGCCTCCATTCCAGTTTCTTGTAGACGTTTGAATTTAGTTCGAATAATTGGTTTTTCAATGGTAGTAATGCCTGTTCGCTTTCCTTCGCTGGCAAGTAACATTTTAACGATTTCAGCATAACTATGAACATCTTCATTTCCAAACATCATATCAATTAAATCTTTACGAAAACGGTAAACTTCAGCTTTCTGCCACCAACCTTTTCGATTATTGTCAAAATAAGGATCAAATAAATCCATTCTATTTTTTACAACTCCAGTTGTTTCAGCAACTCCCAGAGAAACCACATAGCGATAAAACTCCGACTTGCTAGAACATTGAAATTCTTTTATAAAAAGCTTGTCAAACTTAGCAAGACCGTAGCCAATTAAATTTAACAATTCATAATGAGGGTGTTTGGACATCACTTTCTCCATCAATAGATATTGATTTCATTATACCAAAAAACACGGCTCATCACCGTGTTTCTGTGTTTATTTCACCAACTTCTTCATCTCATCAATACGTGCGACGGTCGCATCGTATTTAGCTTGGTAGTCGGCTTGTTTGTCGCGTTCTTTTTGGACGACTTCTGGTTTGGCGTTGGCTACGAAGCGTTCGTTAGAGAGCTTCTTACCGACCATGTCCAGTTCTTTTTGCCATTTAGCCAGTTCCTTGTCGAGACGGGCCAGTTCTTCTTCGACATTGAGGAGGTCTGCCAGTGGCAGGTAGATTTCTGCTCCTGTGATGACGCTTGACATAGCAAGTTCAGGCGCAGGGATGGTTGATGCGATTTCCAAGTGTTCTGGATTTGTGAAGCGTTTGATGTAATTGACATTGCTGTTAAAGAAGGCTTCCAAGTCACTATCGCTAGTCTTAACAAGGATGGTGATAGGCTTGCTTGGTGCTACGTTCACTTCTGCACGCGCATTACGAACGGCACGGATCAAGTCTTTGAGACTTTCCACACCAGTATGAGCCGCAAGGTCTTCAAAGGCTGGGTTGACAGTTGGGTATTCTGCTGTAACGATAGAACCTTCTGAGATTTGTCCAAAGATTTCCTCTGTCACGAATGGCATGATTGGGTGGAGGAGACGAAGGATCTTGTCCAGAGTGTAAAGGAGAACAGAGCGTGTGATGACTTTCTCTTCTTCATTGTCGCTATAAAGGACTTCCTTGGTCAACTCAACGTACCAGTCCGCAAACTCATCCCAGATGAAGTTGTAGAGGATGTGGCCAGCCACACCAAACTCAAATTTATCAAAGTTTTCAGTGACTTTTCCGATCGTCTCGTTGAGGTTGTGGAGAATCCAGCGGTCTGTAACATTTCCAGCTTCCTTGTTGGCAACTTTTTCCACATTGGCAGTTGCTTGCTCAAGGGTCAAGCCTTCATTGTTCATGAGGATGTAGCGAGAGATGTTCCAGATTTTGTTAATGAAGTTCCATGAAGCATCCATTTTCTCGTAAGAGAAGCGCACGTCTTGCCCTGGTGCAGAACCGTTTGAAAGGAACCAACGCAGGCTATCTGTTCCGTACTTATCAATAACATCCATCGGATCAATCCCATTGCCCAGTGATTTAGACATCTTACGGCCTTCCTCGTCACGAATCAGACCATGAATCAATGCATTTTTGAATGGCGATTTGCCAGTAAATTCCAAACCTTGGAAAATCATTCGAGATACCCAGAACGGGATAATATCATAACCAGTCACCAAAGTTGATGTTGGATAATAACGTTTGAAGTCTTCTGAGTCGACATCAGGCCAACCCATTGTTGAGAATGGCCAAAGGGCAGAACTGAACCAAGTATCCAAGACATCTTCGTCCTGAGTCCATCCGTCACCTTCTGGCGCTTCCTCGCCGACGTACATTTCACCCTCAGCATTGTACCAAGCAGGGATTTGGTGACCCCACCAGAGCTGACGTGAGATTACCCAGTCATGGACATTTTCCATCCATTGGAGGAAGGTATCGTTGAAACGAGGTGGGTAGAATTCTACCTTGTCGTCTGTGTCTTGGTTGGCAATGGCATTCTTAGCTAATTGGTCCATCTTGACAAACCATTGCGTAGACAAGCGTGGCTCAACCACAACGCCAGTCCGCTCTGAGTGACCAACACTGTGGATACGTTTTTCGATTTTGACGAGGGTTCCGATTTCTTCCAACTTAGCAACGACTGCCTTACGAGCTTCAAAACGATCCATACCTGCAAATTCGAAGGCTAAGTCATTCATAGTACCGTCGTCGTTCATAACATTGACTTGTGGCAAGTTGTGACGTTGACCAACCAAGAAGTCGTTTGGATCATGGGCAGGTGTGATTTTCACGACACCAGTACCAAACTCAGGATCTGCATGCTCATCCCCAACGATTGGGATGAGTTTATTAGCGATTGGAAGGATGACATTTTTACCAATCAAGTCCTTGTAGCGTGGATCCTCTGGATTGACCGCAACCGCAACGTCCCCAAACATAGTCTCAGGACGAGTTGTTGCCACTTCAAGGGCGCGTGAGCCGTCTTCTAGCATATAGTTCATGTGGTAGAAGGCACCTTCGACATCCTTATGGATAACCTCGATATCAGAAAGGGCTGTGCGAGCTGCTGGGTCCCAGTTGATGATAAACTCACCACGGTAGATCCAGCCTTTCTTGTAAAGGTCCACAAAGACCTTGCGAACAGCTTTTGACAAGCCTTCATCAAGAGTGAAACGCTCGCGAGAGTAGTCGACAGAGAGCCCCATCTTGCCCCATTGTTCCTTGATAGTAGTGGCATATTCGTCTTTCCATTCCCAGACCTTGTCGAGGAATTTTTCTCGACCGAGGTCGTAACGCGTAATGCCCTCACCACGCAAGCGCTCCTCAACCTTAGCTTGAGTGGCAATACCAGCGTGGTCCATACCAGGAAGCCAAAGCGTATCAAAACCTTGCATGCGTTTTTGACGGATGATGATATCCTGCAAAGTTGTATCCCAAGCGTGACCAAGGTGGAGTTTACCAGTTACGTTTGGTGGTGGAATCACGATTGAATAAGGCTTAGCCTTTTGATCGCCTGAAGGCTTGAAAACATCCGCATCAAGCCATTTTTGGTAACGACCAGCCTCAACCTCGGCTGGATTGTATTTAGGTGAAAGTTCTTTAGACATGTGTTTGTCCTTTCTCTATTGTATTCATTTTATCTTGAATCTGCTTAGCAACTTCTTCTGCAGACAAATTCGTATTATTTATTTTAAGGTAGTGGTGCAACTCATTTGGTTGATGTTGGGAATTTAATTGAAGTGTTTCAGCAGTCTCTAAAATTTCTCTTTCAGATATCTCAATATGCCGTTTCAAGGGCTTGTGCGTCAACCGGTTCTCCGTTCGATTTCGACGTAAACGCTCCTCAAGACTTGTTTCCAACTCAACAAACAGAATCTCTTGATGAAAGTTATCCAATAAATCCTGAATTTGCTTCAAATACATCAGCTGGTACTGATTTGAAAAATCAATTACGTCTGTTAAAATTACTGATCGCTGATTTCTTGCACTTGCTCCAAGGAAAGAAAAGGTCATTCCACGAACAAATTCCCACATTTCCTCTGTAAAGTCCTGATAGATTTCTAATGCAAAATCGATGGCTTGATGGTTATAAAAGAGGGTAGCATCTGTCAGTCGAGATAACTCTTGACCAATAGTCATTTTCCCAGAAGCCGGAGCCCCAATGATGAAAATGTGCATCAAACCACCTCCCACTCACTTCTCAACAAGCCATATCTCAAATCATCACAGCGGTTATCTTGAGCATCCTTGCGATCTCGGATGCGAGCTTCAAGAGTAAATCCAAGCTTCTCTGCAACTCGTTGACTTTGGGTATTGTAACCAAAGCAAGAGAGTTCAATCTTGTGAAGACCTAGTTCTCTAAAAGCTATGTCAATCAAGGCACGCGCTGCTTCTGGTACATAACCTCGTCCCCAGTAGTCCGGGTGCAAGGTGTAGCCAATCTCTAGCACATCATCCGCATGGCGATGGTTGAAATCAACAGAACCAATGACTTTATCGGTTCCTTTGACGACAATCCCATAGCCAGCTGGGAGTTTTTCCTTTTGATTGCGTTCGGGAAGGATATGCTCTAGATAGTAAATCTCATCTTCCAAGGTCTTGACTGGAGGAAAGCCTGCTGGATAGGCGACCTCTGGGAGACTAGCGTAGGTATAGATATCCTCAGCATCTTCCACTGTCCGGACTCGTAAAACGAGACGTTCTGTTTCCAAGCGTTCTGGCAGTTCAGCTCTTGACATCCTTCTTCCTCGCTTTCCATAAAAAATGCCCCTGCCATCTATATGACAGGGACGAATGTGCTATCCGCGGTACCACCCAATTTCGGGCAGTTGCCCGCAACTCTCGTCTTTAAAATAAAAAGACACTTTTATTTCAATTTTTCATCCATTAGCAACTAGTTTTGACACATTTGTGGACTTCTCAGCTCCGCCACTTTCTGTAAAATGTGGGATTCAAAACACCTCTAATGGCTCTATTGTAGCAAGATTTTTTCGGAAATGCAAGGCACAAGAAAGATTACTTGAACTTGATGCCGTTTTCTTTCAATTTCTTGATGGTAGCTGGGCCGATTCCTTTCAAGGCAAGGAGTTCTTTTTCAGTCCAGTTTTTGAAATCTGAAGCAGACTTGATTCCTTCATCATAGAAAGTTTTGGCACGATCAAGTGGAAGTCCACCCAAGTTTGCTGCAAAATCTTCTACAGAATTGGCTACTTTTTGAGCTTGCTCTTTGGTAGCTTCCACTGCTTGTTCAACTTTTTTAGAAACAGCCTTACCAGCTTGGCTTGCTGACTGCTCAGCACGTTTTACGACTTTCTTTGTCTCTTCTACAACCTTAGTCACAGTACTTGAAAAAGCACCTGCACGACGGAGGCTATTTCGTAATTGTTTTTTACGATTGAGTTTCTTTGACATGATAAAATCCTTTCAATAAAAAACCCCTGCTCTGACAAGGATTTAATATAAATATTCTATCAAGATTTTAGTAAAAAATCAAGAATCTTTCTCGTTTAATAATTTCGCTCACCAAACAAGCCTTCTGGCAAATCATGGAATCCCTTGCCTGCTTTGAAGTTTTCAAACTTACCAAGCAAGAACTGATAAGCATCCAAGCGACTTTCGTAGCGAATCATGGCATCTTTGGCACGCTCGTCTTGGTCTTCTTCGTAGACTTTTTGGCTTTCCTTGTGTGCCATGTCGTTGATCATGATTTGGGTATTGACCCAAGCTTCAAATTCCTTCATAAATTCTTGTTCGTAACTCATTTTTTCTCCTTATTCTAATCCACGGAAATAGTCCGTATCAATCTCACGGTAGGGCTGAATATCCTGAACATACTCCAACACACCTTGGAATTCTCCCTCTTCATCGTGCACTGCTGCGTAAGTGATGTGGACAAACTTGTCTCTCGACTCAGACTTGAACCACATTTCATACTTATCCTTAGTACCTTCACGAAGCCCCTTCATGATAGTCTTGACCTTGTCCAAGTACTTAGGCGGATGGCAAAGTTCAACATTACGCCCAACTTGGGACGGCGTCCGTTTGAAAATCATCTCATCAGCTGGCGCATTGTCATTGTAATACTGGAAAATATCGTCTTTATTGACAAAGGTAATCTCCATAGGGAGGTGATTGAGGATGAGATTGGCCTGCTCGACCGATAGATAGCCATTTCCAAAAGCCTGTTGACTATGACGGTCCAGCACTGCTTCCTTTTCCTTAGGCGTAAAGGTAATGGTAAACTGCCCTTCTGGCGTATCGATAACTTGCTGAACTTGACCTTCTGCCGTATCTAGCTGTACAGGCTCCCCTGCACTATCTTCCTCAACAAAGCTCTGTCTTTCTGGCACCCATTTTTCTGACGGACGGATGATGGCATAGCCGTAAGCATCGCTCTCCTCCGCAATCTGAAGCCAGTCATCCTGAGTAAAGGACTCAAGGAGAATCATGAGAAGGATGGACTCTTCCTTGAAAATCATACTTTCAAACTCTGTCGCAAAGGCTTCAAAATCTTCTTTTACAGTGGAAATCGGCACTTCAGGTAGTGACTTGGCCGTCGCTAAAGCTGTTTGAAAGAGTTCCCTAATCTGGTCATCCACTCCCCACATGACCTTAGGAGGGGAATCGTGTCCATAGCGCTCCATGATAGGAAAGAAAAGTTCTTCTTTACGTTGGTAATGAATATCAAATTGACCTACAAGTCCCATCTGACGCACCAAACCCTTGCACATCTCCGTAAGCATTTCTTCATCTTCCATAGACTCATAGGTATCTAACAGTCTCCGAATGCGAATCAAAGCTGCACGGAGGGCCAGGTTTTCTTCCTTAAAGACCCGAACTGGGTGGCCAGGATGCTCGGTATCCTCTACTTCAACACCCTTAACAGCATTTTTAAAAAGATTAGCATGGACATCACAGAGTTCCATGACATCTTCAAAAGTGACGCCCGAGTCCGAGTTCATCAGCTCGTGCTCCATGAGGGAAATCTCGATGGCTGAGACACCCGCAAAGGTCGCATCAAAACGCTCCTGAACCGACTCAGGAGAGGCACCATTGTGCAATTCTAACAAAATATCCCGCAGGACATGAATCCGTTCATCTGCCATTAGTCTAACCCAATCACTTCGTAGCCGTTTGCTTCCAGCGTGCGGACAATCTTGTCCATAGGAGTTCCTTCAAGCTTAGAACCCTGTTTGAGTGATACTTTACGACCAACTGTATTACGCATTAAGGGATTAGCAAGGGGTTTAAAACCCAACTCCACTAGAATCTCTAAGACTTCTGGATGCTTGTCCACCACTTCTGCAACAGGAATTGACACATCGATGATATTGTCCATGACGACCTCCATTGAATGTTCTAAAATGATTTTACTGCTTTTATTATACCACAAGGAAAGAGATTAAAAAACTAGCAGTGGAGTTCCTGCTAGTTATCTGCGACTTGAATTACGACCTAAATAAGTTTAAAGAGCCAATCCAATATTTTAAATAATAGCTTGTAAAACAGCAATTGGACCGCAAAAGAGATGATCATCCAAAAGAATTTCAAAATCCCAATAATCGGTTTGATAAAAATAATGGCAAGAAGTGCCCAGAAAAATTTCATTTTTTATCCTCTGGCTTAATGAGCCACCGAGCCGTATCCATTAACTTGTCTGCAATAAAAAGTTTACCTAGACCGACAACAACATTGTCATCTTTCTTTATCGTTTTCATTACTTTTACACCTTGTACGGTCAAAAAGTAATTACCATAGATTTTAGCAAAAGCTTTGATAGGCCCCATATTATCTTCCCTCGTTTAACTACACTTTCAAAATATTGAAGATACCAGTCTTGCTGGCTATTTCTGTGAAATTTACTCTTTTCATTTCCTATAATATCATACAAGTTGAATTTTATAAGGCTTTTTAATAATGTTTAACTCTGGAAAGATTCTGCCAGCATGTTTATTGCCTTTTCCTCCACCAAAAAAGAGGGTTGCCCCTCTTCTTAGTTCTTATCCAGATTGCGTAGCATCTCGTCAATCTTATTTCCATATTCGATGGATTCGTCTTTGACGAATGTCAAATCTGGGATTTTGTACAATTTCAAATTGCGACCAAGTTCACGTTTGATGGTGCCAGTTGCTTTTTCAAGCCCGATTTGAGCTTTCTGGTTATCTGAAGCAAGGTTACTCAAAATGGTGTAGTAAACCTTGGCAACAGACAAGTCACCCAGCATCTGAACATCTGTGATGGTCACGCCTTGGACACGCGGATCACGGACTTTCTTTTGCAAAATCTCATTGACTTCACGCTTGATTTCCATGCCCACACGATCCGTACGGAAATGATTTGCCATGATATTCCTTTCTCTACTTTGAACCAAAAGCTAGGCCAGCAGACCTAGCTATTTTTAAATTTATTGATTTTCATTTCAAATTGGAACGAAGTTCAATTTGAAATCATCTGCTTCTTTCGCCGTGGTGAAAGTGATGGAACTGATTTATCAGTCCCATCACAGGGGATTTTTGAGACCCTAGGCTCAAAAATAAGCAATGAAACCATCGGTTTGCTTGCGTCCCTCACCACCTAAGAAAGGAGCAAAAAATCTTATCGTTTGATTTCTTCCATGACATAGGCCTCAATCACATCATCCATCTTGATATCATTGTAGCCATCGATCATCAATCCACCTTCACGACCGTTTGTAACTTCCTTAACGTCGTCTTTGTAGTGTTTCAAGCTTGCAAGTTCACCGTCATAGATAACGACACCATCACGGATAACACGGACTTTAGAGTCACGGGTAACCTTACCGTTGATAACCATGAATCCACCGATAGTTCCCACTTTAGACACCTTGAAGGTTTCACGAATAACTGCTTCACCGATAACTTTTTCTTCAAATTCTGGATCAAGCATTCCTTTCATGGCTTCTTCCATCTCTTCGATAACCTTGTAGATAATGCTGTGAAGACGGATTTCCACATCGTCAGCTTCTGCTTGTTGACGAGCTTGTGGTGTAGGGCGTACGTTGAAACCAACGATGAAAGCATTTGAAGCTTCAGCAAGAGTCACGTCAGATTCGTTGATGGCACCGACAGCCGAGTGAACAATGGTCACTTTGACACCTTCCACATCGATCTTTTGAAGTGATGCAGAAAGTGCTTCAACTGAACCTTGTACATCAGCCTTGATGATAACGTTAACAGATTTGAGTTCACCAGCTTTAAGGGTATCAAAGAGGTTTTCAAGGCTGACACGTTGGGTAGCTTGACGTTGTTTCATGAGGGCACGTTTGGCACGCTCTTCACCGGCTGCACGCGCAGATTTTTCATCCTCGTAAACGGCAAAGTGGTCACCCGCCATTGGCGCTTCGTTCAAACCTGTGATAGAAACTGGTGTTGATGGTCCAGCAACTTTAACACGACGACCAAGGTCATTGGTCATAGCACGGACACGACCGAAAGTATTTCCGACAACGATTGGGTCTTGAACATTCAAGGTACCTTGTTGCACAAGAAGGGTTGCAACCGCACCTTTTCCTTTATCCAAGCGCGCTTCGATAACTGTACCAATCGCACGAACTGTTGGGTCTGCCTTGAGTTCTTGGATTTCAGCCACAAGAAGGACTGTTTCCAACAATTCTTCGATGTTTTGGTTGAATTTAGCCGAGATTTCAACAAATTCAGAATCTCCGCCCCAAGCTGTTGACATAACTCCATGCTCTGCCAATTCACCGATAACACGTTCTGGGTTGGCACCTGGTTTATCAATTTTGTTGATGGCTACGATGATTGGAACGTTGGCCGCTTTTGAGTGGTTGATGGCTTCGATAGTCTGAGGCATAACCCCGTCATCTGCCGCTACAACCAAGATAGTAATATCGGTAACAGACGCACCACGCGCACGCATCGATGTAAAGGCCGCGTGTCCTGGTGTATCAAGGAAGGTGATCTTCTTGCCATTTTCCACAATTTGGTAGGCACCGATATGCTGAGTGATACCACCTGCTTCACCTGTCGCAACACGAGAGTTACGAAGGGTATCTAGGAGAGTTGTTTTACCGTGGTCAACGTGTCCCATGATAGTTACAACTGGTGGACGCTCAACCAACTCATCTTCATTAAGATAACCATCTTCGACAAAGAAACGTTCGATATCGGCATTATCCACTTCAACCTTTTGTTTGGCTTCGATACCATAATCCACCATGAGGAGTTCAATTGTTCCCCCATCCAAGGATTGGTTTTGTGTGGCCATGACACCCATCATAAAGAGTTTCTTAACGATTTCAGCTGGTTCACGTTTGATACGTTTTGCGATTTCCGCAACGGTCATACCATCTGTATACTCAAATTCTGTTGGCAATTCATGGAATTTACGTTCTGTAACAGGTTTTGGAGTCTGATTACGGTTGTTCTTGTTATTGCCTTTTTTGTTCTTTTTGTTGTTATTCCAGTTACTATTTCTTTGATTTCTCACTTGATTTTGACTACTTCGATTCTTTTGTTGTTTTCTAGGACCATCTTCTTCGCGATCGTAATCATCGCGCTCTTTGTCTGGTCGGGCTTGCTTCTTACGACGTGTATCCACTGCAACTTCTTTTTTCACAGGAGCTGTTTCAACCACTGCTTGAACTTGTTGCGCTTGTTCAGCTAACTTAGCAGCTTCTTCAAAGATTTCCTCTGGCTCCTTGCGTTTGTTAGCTTGAGCCAAGGCTTCTTTGGCAGCCTGAGTCTGCTTGAAACGTTCCTCGCTTGAACGAGCGTACTCTGCGTTTTGCTCTGCTTTCAGGGCTGCTGCACGGGCTTTAAAGTCAATGCGTGGAGTCGCTTGATTTGGACGTTTGTCCTCTTGTTGACGGCGCTCATTTCCACGATTTTGCTGACCTTGCTGTTTCTTAGCTTGGTCGTTAAAACGGCGATTGTCGCGGTTGCCTTGACCTTGTTTTCCACCATTGCGACCGTCGTTTTTCTGACGGTTTCCGTTTTGTTGCTGGTCACGGTTATTGCCCTTGTTTTGCTTGCGTCGTTCTGCCTGCTCTTTGGCACGGGCTTCACGCTCAGCCTTGAAATTACGACTTTGCGGTTTAGCTGCTACTTTTTCTGCCTTCGGAGTAACTGGCTCAACCGGTTTTGCCTCTTCCTTAGCTACAGCTGGTTTAGCTGGTTCAGATTTCTCGACTTTCTTTTCTGCACTTGCTTTTGGTGCTGCAGGTTTTGCTTCTACTTTCGGAGCAACAGGTTTAAAGCTGGCAGCGATTTTTACAGCGACAGCTTCTTCCACACTTGATGAGTGGCTTTTCACATCCAAGCCCAACTCTTTTGCACGCGCTACAACTTCTTTGCTTTCTTTTCCAAGTTCTTTTGCGATTTCGTACAATCTTTTCTTAGACAAATCATGTCCTCCTCTTCTATTCCATAAGAGACCTCATTTTCTTTGTAAATCCAGCATCTGTTACAGCCAAAACCTTTCTCGATTTCCCGACTGCTATGCTTAATTCCAGTGTTGAAAACACGGCTACAATTTCTACTTGATAATAATGACTTTTATCTTGAATCTTCTTGGTCAGATTGGGTCCAGCATCATGGGCTAGAAAGACCAACTTGGCCTTGCCATCTTGAATGGCCTTAACCACCAATTCTTCACCCGATATAATCCTTCCTGCTCGCTGAGCAAGTCCCAAGAGATTGCTTATCTTTTGCTTATTCAAGTCCTAACTCTCTTCTTTTCACTTTGTGATCCACATAAGCGATCAACTCGTCATAAAAGCTTTCTTCAACTTCCATATTAAAGCTGCGGTTAAAGACCTTCTTCTTTTTCGCCTCTAGGGCCTCTGCATTGTCTAGCTTGATATAAGCGCCGCGGCCATTGGCCTTTCCTGTCGGATCGATAAAGACTTGTCCTTCCTTGTTCTTGACAATGCGGAGCAAATCACGTTTATCAATCACTTCGTTAGACACAACAGACTTGCGCAAAGGGATTTTTCTCGTTTTCATCTTTCCCTCCTCTAGCAGCTTTTATTCTTCTACAGTATCGTTTTCTGCTTCCAAACCTACCGAACCAGTTTCTTCCATGGCTTCAAATTCACTAGCAGACTTGATATCGATACGGTAACCAGTCAAGTGAGCTGCCAAGCGAACGTTTTGCCCACGACGACCGATAGCAAGAGAAAGCTTGTTATCAGGAACAACCACCAAGGCACGTTTGCTATCGTTTTCGTCAAAGATAACTTGGTCAACTTCAGCAGGAGCGATGGCATTGTAGATAAATTCAGCTGGATCTGCTACCCACTCGATAACGTCGATGTTTTCTTCGATTGGCACCATACGGTCGCTCTTGGCATCGTAACGTGCTGGGTGGAATTTGCTAGTAATCTTCTTGATATTCGCTCCACCACGTCCAACGATTGTACCGATAGCGTCCACGTTTGGATTATGGCTACGAACTGCAACCTTAGTACGGTCACCAGCTTCACGAGCTACGCTCATGATTTCAACAGTTCCATCATAAACTTCTGGAATTTCTTGCTCCATCAAACGTTTGATCATCTCCGGATGACTACGGCTAACAAAGACGTTGACTCCACGAGGATTATCTTCAACCTTGTAGACATAGACTTCGATACGATCATGGGAAGCAAAAACTTCTCCAGGGATTTGGTCTTGTTTTGACAACTGGGCTTCGATGCTACCAAGGTTGACATAGATGAAACGGTTGTCAAAGCGTTCTACTGTACCAGACATGATTTCTTGCTCATGTTCTTTGTAAGTATTGTAGGTAATAGCACGTGTTTGCTTGCGCATTTTTTCCATGATAGTTTGTTTGGCAGATTGGGCTGCTACACGACCAAACTCAACTGGCGCTTCTTCAAACTTGATCTTATCGCCAAGCTCATAGGCTGAATTAATAGCAAGAGCATCTTTCAAGCTGATTTCCAAACGGCTATCAAAGACTTCATCCACAACTTCACGAACAGTATAGACTGTGAAATCACCTGTTTTTTCATTGAAGTCAATAGCTACGCTGTCTGATTGACCATAGCGTCTGCGATAAGCGGAACGAAGCGACTCTACTACTGCGTCGATGATATCTTCTTTTTTGATTCCCTTGTCTTCTTCCAAAATTCGGAAGGCCTCTAGCATTTCTTTACTCATGTTTTCTTCACTTTTGAATCTTCAAAAGCTATCCTTTCTTTTTCTATAATTTAACTGCTAAACGTGCTTTTGATACTAAACTGTATGGAATTTGGACTGTTTTCTTACGAGTCTTGTCCATATATTCCATGGTCAATTCATCCTCTTCAAAGGCCATCAAGGTTCCTTCAAAGACTTTTTGCTTATCGATGGCTTGGTAGAGCCCGACATGGATGTATTTCCCAACCGCTCCAGCAACGGCATCCTTAGTTTTCAAAGGACGTTCCAAGCCTGGACTGGTGATTTCTAGGAAATATTGTTCTGGGAAGGGATCTGGCTTGATGGTGTCTAGGACAGGACTGATAATTTCTGTCAAGTCTGCCGTGTCGTTCAAGGTAATTCCTTCAGGTTTATCTACAAAAATACTGAGAATCATGTCACTGCCAATCTTTCCATACTCGATATCCACAAGTTCGAAAGGAGCTTCTATGACAGGTTCTACAACTTCTCTGACTAATTCTACGATTGTTGCGATTGCGTCCACCTCCTCATAAGCAAGAGGCGAAGATATTTCCTCGCCTCACTTTTCATATTCTTGCTCTTAGTATAGCACGTTTGCCAACTTATGTAAAGCAAAAGCACTTATACAGCCTGATTTCAGGCTATTTCTTAAAATTCTGCCTCAACTCGATAGATAACTTGCCCCTTGTTGGAGAATTTTTGCTCGTATTCTGTCATGACATTGCCTTCAAAATCACTGGCATGTAAATCAAGCCAGACACCATTGAGCTTCATGCCATACTGAGAAAAACTCACTAGGCTGTACTCAAACAAGCCACGGTTATCCGTCTTGAAATGAATTTCTCCATTTTCAGGCAAGATACGTTTGAAGGTATCCAAGAAGGTTTTGTAGGTCAAACGACGCTTTTCATGGCGTTTTTTAGGCCAAGGATCTGAAAAATTCAGATACAAGCGATCAATCTCACCGTCTTCAAAGTAGTCAGTCAAGTCAGAACCATCTACCCACAAGAGCTTAATGTTAGGCACTCCAACTTCAAGCACCTTGTCCAAAGCGTAGCTCAAAACAGACTTTTGAATATCAATCCCGATATAGTTGATGTCAGGGTTTTGCTTGGCCATACCTGAAACAAAGGCACCCTTTCCACTTCCAACTTCCACATGAATGGGATTATCATTGCCAAACAAGTCCCGCCATTTTCCCTTGGCTTCTAAGGGATTGAGGACCACATACTGGGGATTTGCCTCTAGTAATTCTGTCGCCCCTTTACGATTTCTAACTCTCATCTTCTCTTTCCATACTTGTCTCGGAAGTGACGCAAGCCATGGATCTCCCGATTGACATTTTCTAAATCTTGGTTCATATAATACTTGGAAATCTGGCTCAAATAAGACAATTGACCGTACCAATACAATTTATTTAATACCGTTTGATTGTACTTGTAACCGTAGTAGGTCAACCATTCCTTCCACTGATGTTCTGGAATATAATGGCAGAGCATATGGGCCACATCAAACATGCGGTCGGTCAAGCGAACCGAATCCCAATCTACCAAATAAATCAAGCCACTATCTGTCTCAATCCAATTACTATGTCGTACATCTCCATGGACAATGGTCGCATGGTCCTCTCTAAATCCTGGAATAGTCTGACGTAAATCAGCCATCACTTCACTGATAAAATGATTTTTACGCAAAGCATCTGGAGCCGTTTCCTGCCAAGACTGCAGTAAATCTACAGGTGTTTCCATGGCATACCCCAAACGACTCAACTGTGTCATCAACGGACGTGAGCGATGAAGGCGGGTTAAAATATTGACGATTTGTTTACGATTCATATCATAGGGGGTCAATATCTTGCCTGTCAACCATTCTTGAGCACACATATCACGCCCATCTGCCAAACGGCGACTCCATAATAATTGTGGAGCAATTTGTTCTCTAGCTAGACCAGGTAGGATTGGAGAGGTGTTCATTTTTACAAAGATACGCTTCCCATCAGGATAGCTACCCATATAAGCCTTGCCACTTTTCCCAGGTATGGGAGTCAGTGTTAGCTCATTATCACCCAAATCCATTTCTTTCCTCCGTATAAAGTTTCCTTACTATTCTACTAGTTTTTGGGCTATTCGTCAACCGCTCTAACCCGATTCTCAAAGAAAAGCCTCTGGATTGGCTTGGGTATCATTATAGAAAGAAAAAGGTAAGCACAATCTCCTACTTACCTTTTCATGATTTTTATAAATAATATAAGAGTGGCCAAGCATTGTAAAACATGTGAACTAGAGTAGAAACCCATAGGTTTTGGCTCTTTTTATAAGCAAAGCCCAGTAACAAGCCCCCAAGTAGATAAAAAATAAACGAAGGGACATTAGAAGGTCCATGCATGAAAGAAAAGAGAGAGGAAGTTAGTACAAGCCCTAACCAAGAATTGTCAAAAACGGCACCTTGAAGAAGTCCTCTGAAAATGAGTTCCTCCTGGATGGGTCCAAAAACTGAGGAAGTCAAAATCAAAGACAGAGAAATTCCAATGAACAGCAAGAGTTGTTTCCTGCTTAACATCCCCAAAGAAATCATATCAAACCATTTCGCATAGCCAAAACTAAGGAAAAGCAAGAGACTCTTTACAACAATGAATATGTACTGGTGTTGAAAATAATCTCCTTGATTGACGGAATATCCCGCTGCACCAACGATTGCAAATACTAAAAATCCCAAAAACAAGGCATGACATTTATTGAAAATGGCCATAAAACTATCCTCCCCACCAAACAGACTTCCCTACAAGTCATCCTTTCGCTCTAACCTTTCCAATACAAACCATTTGAGTAACCAAAATCCGACCACATAACCAGCCCCTAAGAATATAGCCATTACAGATAACATGGGATTCAGGAAATAAAAGACCACCACAGATACAAAGGTTAGCACAAAAACATTGAATGCAATGGTGTCAGAAGCCAAATCTAAAATATAGGGCGTCAACCAGTCTAAGGTTTTTGAATCTAGGAAAAATAAATGTTTATACATGATGACCTCCTCTTGTCAGACTATAGACCAGTCCCAGATTAATAAGAAAACTCTTCCCCTACTTTTTATAATACTTCAAGCCCCACATGAGCAGAAGCATGATAATCAAGCAGAGAATAGCGCCAATATAGGCAATTAGTTGTTGATAGAATTCTCCTGCTGTGATACCTCTATACAAACAGATAATAGACATAAAGCCCGTCAAGCCGATGAACATGAGCTGATTGGTTCTAGGACTAACCAAATCATCATCTTCAAACTCTCTTATCCTCATTTCCCTAGTGAGGTAAACAGTGACCAAAATAGAAGCCAAGTTAATAACCACTAAAAGAAATTGGAAAACCAAGGAAAAATTTAAAAACTGACGAGATAGAAATAGATAAGTAGAGACAAGTAAGGGCAACTGACCTAGGAACAATCTCGCAAGGAAGATGTTCCGTTTTTTAGCAAGAAAAGTTTTCATTTCTTTGCTCCTTTCTTTTTAGTTAAAGCAAGATAGATTATAACCGCAATCACATAGGCTATGGTATAGAATAGATGATACCAAGCACTATCCCTAAGCGGATATAGAAATATGGACATGATCAGATACAAGATGAAAATGACAAGTATTTTTTTCTTCATAAAATTTCCTCCTGAATGTTTGTTGAGCTAGAACCTTTACACTGCTAGTATAGCACTCGTTTTATTCTTGGATCACTCAAATCGTAAATGGTCATCAAAACCTCTTGAATTGTTAAAAAATTTAAAAAAGCAAGCATGAAAAACATACTTGCCCTTTACACAATATTGATACCAACTTAATTTGTAGATTTTTTATCCTGCTATCACATATCATTTTGACAGGCGAAACAATATTAAAGAAACTCCACTGTAGATTAAACTAGCGATAAAAAATCTTTTTATCTAATTAGATCTATCTTTATTCTTCTTTGGAGATTTTAAAAATTTTCCCCTAATTAAATAAGTAATAAAAGAAATAAGCATACTGACAACAAAAACAATAAGAAAACTTTTGAAATCCATAATTACCTCCAAGTACACAAGCTCAAGTCTTTAAGCGACCATAATAGCCAATTGTAACATTGTTTTTGCATTCACGAGGAATACCTCTTTTTACTTTCGTCCTATTACAACCTTAATAAGGTTAGTATACTACTATTTTTTAAAATTTTCCATCCAAATCATAAATGGTCATCAAAACATCTTGAATTGTAAAAATTTAAAAAGCAAGCATGAAAAACATACTTGCCCTGGGGGAACTTGACAATGTGAAAATACAAAATAGAAAACTACTCACCCTCACTTCCGTATGTTCTCATATATTCTCATAATCGCAACAAGGATAGCAGCTGTCCCACTTGCCAAAGCGATAAGGGTAATGATAATGTTGAGGATTTCAGGCGTACTCCCTATTCTGTTGATAAGACGGAGTAGGGATATAACTGTCAACTGAATCAGGAGTATTGATTCTACTCTTACCAATGAAGTAAGTCTATTTTCAACTGCATATAAAAAGGCTGGTAGCATAACACAGGCTATAGCAATCACAAACAGGTTGCTCCCTGTTTCTTCTCCCTTGTTCACCACGGAAATCATGAGAAGATTCGATGCTATGATCAACGTAGAGCAGATGATAAAAAAAGATTTCTTATTCATTTAATATACCTCGCATACTATGGTAAAAATCAAACTGGACAAAGACAAATTTTATCTGTTAGCTTCTGCCAATTCTTTTTTCACAAATTTTCTAATGACCAACCGGCAGCAAGTGAACCGTTAAAACCTGACGAAAGACTTGATTTTGACAGGTGGTATTGAGACTGGTATTGGGATGACTTTCCACAATCTTCATAACGGTATAGAGACCAACTCCTCTCTCCTCCCCTTTAGAACTTGCTCCAAAGGAGAAGATTTCAGAAATATCGATGCCCTCTTCTTTGATGGAGTTTTCAATGATAAAGGTCTCCTGTTCTCCATTTTTTAAAAAGGCAATTGAAACATGAGGTTGACTGGCCTCTGCACTGGCTTCAATAGCATTGTCACAAAGGATAGACACAATAGTCAGAAAATCAAGCATGCTCATCCCCTCTACCTGAATCTCCTCTGGAACTTCGACATTAAAGACAATCTTCTTATCTCTAGCTTTTAGAAATTTTCCTGCTAGAAGACTTTTGAGGGCACGGTCCCGAATATTCACCAAACGGCCCAGGTCATATTTATTGTCCTGTAATTTCTCACTAGAATCCTTTAAGACTGAGTCGTAGACCTCTTTTATCTGCTCCATATCCTCCTCTTCAATGCCCAGACGTAAGCTGGTCAAGAGGTTGGTGTAGTCATGGCGAAAACTCCGGACTTCCTTGTAAAGTTCCTCTATATGCCGACTATAGCGTTCCATATCTCTGTAGCGCAGGGCCTGCTCTTGGTCCAATCTCTCATGGAGTTTTTCCTTCAAATAGGAATCCAATTTCTTAATAATTCCCATAAAAAAGAGCAAGTAAAAGACTAGGATGAGATGGCGAACAGTCTTTGATTGGATATCGTATGCATATTCAAAGTAAGACAGATTTTCCATGACTAGAAAGTAAGCCCCCATTATCCAGTTAATCTTAGTCAGGGACTGTTGAAAACCTTTATCGAGAAACTCCTTTCTCAATCTAGTAAAATCATAGTCCAACCATTTCAAAAAGACTAATACTATGAAGCAAACGAATAGCATAATCAACAAAAAGAGAGGATTTCCATCTCCATCTACAATCCCTTGCCCCAAAAACGGAAACACAAAATAGGAAACACTTCTGTAAAAGAGATCCATCAATACAATTGGAAAGAGACCATAAAAGAAAAGGAGTTTTTTAGGAAGCCCTCTTAACAGTAAGAAAGATAGACATATACCGAACAAAGGTTCTATAAAATAGGACAAATATTCACTTACATCCAAAAATTGAAAAGTCGCAAAAATGGCCCCTAGAAGAAATTTCAAAAGAAAAGCTTTAAAAATCCTCTCAAAAGTGAGACCAATTCCATCTACCTTAAAGAAAATGACAATTTCTAGTCCATTAATAACAAGAAAATACAACAATATCCAAGCAATGTTCATAAACTCTCCTAGCTCAGTGTAAGTCATTGATAGCCTCAGACACTTCCCTGACCTTATAACGCGCTATCATACAACTTCCACCATTGGGAAAGTAAAGAAGTTTTTCTTTCTTATCCAAACGCACCACATTGGCAGGATTAATCAGAAAAGAGCGATGGCACTGCAAGAGACGAGGTTCCTGCTTGAAAACCTCCTCTAAACTCGCCGTAAATTCCAACCTGTCTGTCTTGGTATAGAGAATAACACGATGGGCTCTGGGCGATGTTTCGAGATAATAAACCTCTTTAAAAGGATACTGGAATTGAGCAAATTTTGATTTAAAGTAAAAGCAATCTTCCGCCAGACTTTTACTGTCTTGACTATTGGCATAGAGGAGGGCTGTCTCGATACGAGATTCAAACTCTTCTGCCGAAAGGGCCTTATCAATGTAGTCCAAAGCAGACACTTGGTAGCGAAAGGACAGGGGCATAAATTCCGAGTGAGTTGTCACAAAGACAATCAGGGCATACGGATCCCGATCCCGAATCTTTCTAGCCACTTCCAGACCCTTCATCTCCTCATTTCGAATCTCAATATCCAAAAAGAATAGCTGATGGGCTCCCTTCTCATGCACCTCTGCCAGCAGTTGATCTGGCTTACCAAAGACTTCAAAAGAACTGGGAATGATATGATGTTCTTTCAAGAGTTTCTCAATGGTCGTTTCAATCCTAGTCTGTTGGGAAAAATCATCTTCTAAAACAAATATTCTCATCTTCTTACTCTCCTTGTTTCGATTTCTTCCTAAAAAGAGAATAGCAAAAATACTATGATACAAGCCCACCAAATCCTAAACAGGCCTTCAACGCTCCTGAAAGGTATCTTGTTCCTCAAATAAGCATGATAATCTTACAACTATTTTATCATAAAATCTTAACAGTACCATTCAGGAAATTTCAAGGACAATTAAAGATTTGAAGGCGAAAAAGGAGATAAAAGTGATAGACTGACAGTATCAAAACACAATTGCTAGAAGCAAGACTAGTACCCAGATTAAAGGAGGAATTCTCATGACAGATACAGACCCTATCAAAAGAGCTCAGACTTTGATTACTGACTTAAACAAAGCCTATCAAGCATGCAAACAGGCAAGCGCTGACGACGTCCGCTTTCAGGAGCAATTAAACTCTATTCTTGGCTTTCTAGCCAAGGCTGAGACAGTGGATAATCGAGTCTTGATTGAACTGGAAAAATTTTACCAGACTTCCAGTCTTCTCATGGGACTCAGCGCTCTTGATCCAGATGCTCCAACTCGCGCCGCTTGGAGGGCCTATGACCGCTTCCACTTTGACCAAGTCAAGACCAAGTTGAGTCTCTACGGACCAACCATTATCCTGTAGAAAATAAAAGAAGTTGAGACAAACTGAACTCAACTTCTTTTTTAATATCATATAAGCAAGTTTTAGTCCTGCATCTGACGTTTGACCTGATAAGGTAGGTACAAGACTAGTAAAACCAAACCTGCTCCCAGCAAGGCTAGAAGGGCCAGTTTTTCTTGGAAGGTCACAAGGCCGACAACTAATTCCACAAATAAAACAAAACTGGTCAATCCTCGGACTACCGCCTGCAAGCCTTTCTCCTTTTGCCCCTTGTCCAGTGGAAAGAGTTGGGTCAAATACTGATAGTCAAAGGCGTGATAGAGTGCCAGCAACTGGAAGAGCAAGAGATAGTTAAACAGGACTACTACCGCTGTTGCAATCCAAGATTGCTCGATAAAGACCTGCGCCAATATGGAAAGCAATAGCAAACGGAGACTAAGGGCAAAGAGGTCTCCATTTCGCAGATAAGAACGCAGATAGAGATTTTGCCAAATCTTCCCAGGCACCTTCTGAACAGCCTTTAGGATAAAGTCCAGGTAGGCACGACGCTTGACGCTGTTTGAAATTCCCTTGACCTGCGTAAAGAGGGCAAAGAAACGAAGCAAGACTTGCTTACGCTTGCTTTCTTGGGCAATGACATAATCCCAGTCTAGTCCAGTTTCCGTGAAAAATTTGCTGGCCTTTTGACGAAAGAGGAAATATTTACCTACTCCCAATAAAAGCACATAGACCAGAAAAACAGGCAAGCCATAACCCATGGCTAAAAATAAGGGCGCAAATAACAGCAAGAAAAGGGTCTGGGCAAAGAGCCAAAAGACTAGGGAAATGCCCGTTTGACGCTTTAGATGGAGTTTGATTTCCTCTTCTCCGACTAAGAGAAAGAGCTTGTCTGGAGCCTCCATATAGGTGGCAATTCCTCCCCAAAGTAAAAGCAAAACAGAGGTAATTCCTACAAATAAAAGAATAGGCCAATGATTTTCAGGAAAATGTTGTAAGAGTTGACTGTACTGGTAGGCTAAAAACCCCAGCAAGACAAGCAGGAACAAGACAAAGTGGTCATTGAGAACATAGCGCAGATAACCAAGACACTCCTTACGAAAAGCCTGCTTTCTCTTTAAAAACAAGTCTTTCATAGCTCCTCCTCTTTGGTCAGAGCCAAGTAAATATCATTCAAACTAGCCTCAGGCATGTCAAAGGCTTCGCGCAGTTGCAGGAGATGTCCCTTGGCACGCACTTCCCCTTTGTGAAGAATGACAAAGGCATCACACATCTTCTCAGCCGAATCCAGCACGTGAGTACTCATGAGAATAGACTTACCCTTTTGCTTTTCCACTTCCAAAAGCTGAATCAAG
Source organism: Streptococcus mitis (assembly GCF_047464965.1). GTDB lineage: Bacteria > Bacillota > Bacilli > Lactobacillales > Streptococcaceae > Streptococcus > Streptococcus mitis_DU. The sequence continues at coordinate 104,659 of NZ_JASHAT010000006.1, read as the reverse complement.
TCTGCAATAGCCAACGGATCAAGACCAAGGAAAGGCTCATCCACGATGAAAAGACTCGGATCCACCACAAAAGCACAGATAATCATGACCTTTTGCTTCATCCCTTTTGAAAAATGAACAGGAAACCAGTCTAATTTCTGGTCCAGACGGAACATTTTTAACAAGGGCTCTACTCGCTCAAAAGCCACTTTCTGCTCAATACCATAAGCCATAGCAACCATTTCGATATGCTCTCTGAGGGTCAATTCCTCATACAGACTAGGCGTCTCAGGAATGTAGCCAATTTGCTTGCGGTAGCTCGTTGCATCTTCTTGCAGGGTCAGACCATTGATATTGATGGAGCCACTATAAGGTGTCAACAGACCGATAATTTCATTGATGGTCGTCGATTTCCCAGCACCATTGAGACCGATCAAACCGACTAACTGCCCACTTTCAACTGTAAAGGACACATCTTTCAAGACAGGGACATGGACATAGCCACCTGTCAGGTTTTTAATTTCTAACATATTTTCTCCAAATCTGGTATAATGTAGCTATATTATATCAAAATTCAATACAGTAGAGGTAGATTTTATGTCAGATTGCATTTTTTGTAAAATCATCGCAGGGGAAATTCCTGCATCAAAAGTATATGAAGATGAGCAGGTTCTTGCCTTTCTTGATATCTCTCAAGTAACGCCTGGGCACACCTTGGTCGTACCAAAAGAGCACTATCGCAATCTTTTAGAAATGGACGTTACGAGCGCCAGCCAACTCTTTGCCCAAGTACCAACAATTGCTCAAAAAGTCATGAAAGCTACCAAGGCTACTGGCATGAATATCATTGCCAACTGTGAAGAAATCGCAGGTCAAACAGTATTTCACACCCACGTTCACCTCGTGCCTCGCTACAGTACCGACGATGACCTCAAGATTGATTTTATCACCCACGAACCAGACTTTGACAAACTCGCTCAAGTCGCTGAAACTATCAAAAACGCCTAAGGAGTTGCCATGAAATTATCCAACCTACTGCTATTTGCAGGAGCTGCAGCCGGAAGTTATCTGGTCACAAAAAATCGCCAAACCATCACAGATGAAGTCTTGAATACCACTGACCGTGTTCAAGCTATCAAGGATGATGTGGATATTATCCAAAATAGCCTGCAAATCATCGACCAGCAAAAAGAACTCATCAAGGAATATCAAGAAGACCTAACTTACAAGTTTAAGGTCTTGGAAAAGGATATCCAGACTAGACTAGCTGTTATCAAAGAAACACAGGAAATGGAAGATAAGTAAAAAGAGCCAATTGGCTCTTTTTAGTTTATAGATTTTTTAAGACTTTCCTTAAGTAATGACGGACGGTAGCGACCTTCTTCGAAGTTCCATACCTAAACTTTGAGCCTAGGTCTCAAAGTTTCCGAACACCTGAAATCAAACGGTTTCAGGTGTTTTCATTACGGCGGAAAGTCTGGGAAAGTATTTGATTTATACTCAATGAAAATCAAAGAGCAAACTAAGAAACTAGCCGCAGCTTGCTCAAACACTGTTTTGAGGTTGTAGATAAGACTGACAAAGTCAGTCACATATATACGGCAAGACGACGTTGACACGGTTTGAAGAGATTTTCGAAGAGTATTATTCTCCTTCAAAGGCATCTTTAATATGGTCAAAAAAGCCTTTTTTCTTTGGATTGACTTTTAAATCACCTGCAGCTGCGAATTCTTTAAGCGCTGCTTTTTGGCGGTCATTCAAGCCTGTCGGTGTTACGACATTAACGGTAACGTATTGGTCACCAACTGCACCACCACGAAGACTTGGAGCTCCCTTACCACGTAAACGGAATTTCTTACCAGTCTGAGTTCCCTCTGGAATAACCAATTCAACATCACCATGAACAGTTGGGATATCAACTGTGTCACCAAGAGCTGCTTGGACAAAGTTGAGGTTGAGATTGTAGAAGATAGTCGTTCCTTCACGTTCAAACTTGTCGCTGGCTTCCACAGAAACCACTACATACAAGTCACCGTAAGGTCCACCGTTAAATCCAGCTTCACCTTGACCAGCTAGGCGAATTTGTTGACCTGTTTCCACACCAGCAGGAATTTTTACATGTACACTATGGGCTTGTTTTTCATGACCTGTTCCGTGACAAGTTGTACATGGATCTTTGATTTCTTTTCCGCGACCATGACAGACATCACAGGTTACTTGACGACGCATCATACCAAGCGGAGTCTGCGTATCAACGTTAATAACACCAGCACCATGACAGCGTCCACAAGTGACTGGACTTGTTCCTGGCTTAGCACCAGAACCATTACATGTACTACAGCTTGCTTCACGATTGTACTTAACCTCTTTTTCAGCTCCAAAAATAGCTTCTTCAAAGGTCAAATTCACACGATACTGGAGATCATCCCCTTGACGAGGAGCATTTGGATTGCGTGAAGCACCGCCTCCGCCGAAGAAACTTGAGAAGATGTCCTCAAAACCACCGAAGCCACCTGCCCCATCGAAACCGCCGAAACCACCAGCTCCACCAAAACCACCGTTGGCTCCAGCAGCACCATATTGGTCATAGGCCGCACGTTTTTGATCGTCACTCAAAGTCTCATAGGCTTCCTGAACTTCCTTGTACTTTTCCTCAGCACCAGGCTCCTTGTTGATATCTGGGTGGTATTTTTTGGAAAGCTTACGATAAGCCTTTTTGATTTCGTCTGCCGAAGCGTTTTTTGACACCCCCAGACGATCATAAAATTCAGTATTGTTCATACAAGATACCAAGACCGTAAAATTCGACTGAAAAATAGGAAATCTGACGCTGGAGCGATGCTCCTAGACAGATTTATCTTTTTTCCGAGAATTTAGGTCGGGTTCAATTCCTTTCTGTTATATTGAGTAAGAAATTTGGGAACCCGTGTTCAGTTACGAACACCTTTGTTCCTTTCTATTGATATTTTGAATCAAACCTCGATTTAGGTCGGGTTCAATTCCTGTATTTCATATTGATGAGACAAACCCCAAATAAATCAGGTTTAGACCCTTTTTATCGAAAAACAGAGGCTGGGTTGCAACCTCTGGATTTCTTCCTATCATTACGACGTTCGAGTTTTAAAAATCAAACTAGTAATGCTAAATCGAGCACGCCCTAACCTCTTGGTGAAAAAGATAAATCTTCCTAGAAACTAAAGTTTCTGCGTCAGATTTCCTATTTTCACTGTGAGGTTTTAACGGGCTTTGCATCTTATTTTTCCGTAAACTCTCCGTCTACGACGTCATCGCCTGCGTTTCCTGTTGCTTGTGCGCCTTCTGCTCCTGCTTGAGCTTGTTGCGCTGCTACGGCTTGTTCGTAGAGTTTAACAGCAAGTCCTTGAGCTTTTTCGTTCAATGCTTCAAGTTTTGCTTTCATTTCGTCCAAGTTGTTGTCTTCTTGAGCTTTCTTAAGGTCATCAAGGGCAGCTTGGGCAGCGTCACGTTCTGCGTCGAATCCTTTGCCTTCAGTTTCCTTGATTGTCTTTTCAGTCGCAAAGATCGCTTGGTCTACTTCGTTACGAAGATCTACTTCTTCTTTACGTTTCTTATCTGCTTCAGCGTTAGCTTCTGCATCTTTCATCATACGGTCGATTTCTTCGTCAGTCAAACCTGAGTTCGATTGGATCACAATAGTTTGTTCTTTTTGAGTTCCAAGGTCTTTGGCCTTAACAGACACGATACCGTTCTTGTCGATGTCAAATGTTACTTCGATTTGAGGAATTCCACGAGGTGCAGCTGGGATATCTGTCAATTGGAAACGTCCAAGAGTCTTGTTATCTGCTGCCATTGGGCGTTCACCTTGAAGAACATGGATATCAACGGCTGGTTGGTTGTCTGCTGCAGTTGAGAAGACTTGTGATTTAGATGTTGGAATTGTTGTGTTACGGTCGATGAGTTTTGTGAAGACACCACCCATTGTTTCGATACCAAGTGACAATGGTGTTACATCAAGAAGGACAACGTCTTTGACATCACCAGTAATCACACCACCTTGGATGGCAGCACCCATAGCAACTACTTCGTCAGGGTTTACTGATTTGTTTGGTTCTTTACCAGTTTCAGCTTTAACAGCTTCTACAACGGCTGGGATACGAGTTGAACCACCAACAAGGATAACTTCGTCGATTTCTGACAAGCTCAAACCTGCATCTGAAAGGGCTTGACGAACTGGAACTTTTGTACGTTCTACAAGGTCACGAGTCAAATCGTCAAATTTCGCACGAGTCAAGGTCATTTCCAAGTGAAGAGGTCCAGCCTCACCTGCAGTGATAAATGGCAAGCTGATTTGAGTTGAAGTCACACCAGAAAGGTCTTTCTTCGCTTTTTCAGCTGCATCTTTCAAACGTTGCATTGCCATCTTGTCAGTAGACAAGTCAATACCGTTTTCTTTCTTGAATTCTGCCACCAAGTGGTCAATGATTTTTTGGTCAAAGTCGTCACCACCAAGTTTGTTGTCCCCTGCAGTTGACAATACGTCGAAGACACCGTCACCCAATTCAAGGATAGATACGTCGAATGTACCACCACCAAGGTCGAATACCAAGATTTTTTCTTCTTTATCAGTCTTGTCCAAACCGTAAGCAAGAGCGGCTGCAGTTGGTTCGTTGACAATACGTTCTACTTCAAGACCAGCGATTTTACCAGCGTCTTTTGTTGCTTGACGTTGAGCATCGTTGAAGTAAGCTGGAACTGTGATAACTGCTTTCGTTACTTTTTCGCCAAGATAGTCTTCAGCATAACCTTTCAAATATTGAAGAATCATAGCTGAGATTTCTTGTGGAGTGTATTCTTTTCCGTTTGCAGAAACTTTTTCAGAAGTACCCATCTTAGATTTGATAGAGATAACTGTATCTGGGTTTGTGACTGCTTGACGTTTCGCAGCGTCACCAACGATGATTTCTCCGTTTTTGAATGAAACTACAGATGGAGTTGTACGGTTTCCTTCTGGGTTTGCGATGATTTTGCTTTCAGTTCCTTCAAGAACTGCTACTGCTGAGTTTGTTGTACCTAAGTCAATACCGATAATTTTAGACATGTGTTTTTCTCCTTAAATTTTATATTCTATTTTTCTTTTTGATACTCTTCTTAAGTGGCGGCGCCGTCAGAGCTTGACTTCGTCAATCTCTTTGACTAAACTTTGAGCCTAAGGTCTCAAAGTTTGCGCAAATAGCGCCACGGCGAAGAGTATCGTCTTTGGTTTGCTTCGCTCACTATCGCAAAGCTGAACTACTTTTTTATCTTTCTTCATAGTTTATTGTCGTTTCGGACAAGTTTTCTATTATGTAAATTGCGACACGAGGAGTCGAAATCGATTTCATTTCAACGACGAGTTGCTTAGCTACCGTCAGAATTGCCTAGCTGTAAACAACCACCATTGCCGGTCTTAGGATGCGGTCATGGAGTTTGTAGCCTTTTTGGAAAACTTGGGCGATGGTATCTGCTGGGTGTTCATCGTCTGCTGGGAGAGTTTGAATGGCCATATGGTAGTTATGGTCAAATTCACCGTCAGCTGCGATTTCTTCGATTCCTTCTTCTTTCAAAGCGTGAATCAAGCTTTCTTGCACCATTTTCAAGCCCTTCTTCACATCATCTGTCAAACCTTCAACTGCGAGTGCACGCTCAAGGTTATCCAAAGAAGGGAGAATTGCTTTTGCCAAGTCCTGGCTACGGTAACGTTGCAAGTTTTGACGCTCTTCATTGGCACGGCGTTGGATATTTTGCATTTCTGCATGAGCGCGAAGGTATTTGTTTTCGAACTCATCTGCACGTTCATTTGCCAAGTCCAATTCAGACTTCTCAGGAGTTGTTTCTTCTACCGTTTCCACAACTTCCTCTTCTTGGACTTCTTCTACTTCTTCATTTTTTATATCTTGGGCCATTTTCGCCTCCTTTAATGATTTCAATCTTAATGTACTTCGTAATGATTACTGCTGAGGTAGCGGTAAAAATCTGTCAACTTCATGGTCAAAACACGGTTGACTACGTTGACTTGGTTGATTAGCTGTTGGTAATCCAGATTGACCGGACCGATAATGGCTAGAATTCCAACTCCCCGATAAGGAATGAGAAATTTACTACTAATCACCGCTAGGTCAGCTAGACAGGACTCTTGACTGTCCGCAACACGGACGTTTTGCATCTGATCTTCACGCAACCCCTCACGAATCTCCAGAGCCACCTTTTGCGGTTGGTCAAAGAACTGATAAGCTGCCAGATTGGCAAAATTCAAGAGATTAACCTTGCCAGCCACCACGATATTTTCGTTGAACATTTCCTTAAAGATGTGTTCAAAGAGATCAATGACATTATCCGTTGTTGTGAAGTAACGCTGGATAATCTGCGGAATCTCCGTCCGAATCTTGTAGTGAATATCTAGAACGGTGTGGCCGAGGAAACGTTCCTGAATGATGCTCTTCAGCTTCAGCAAATCTTCCTGCAAGAAGTTCCTTGGAATCAGAAACTGACTGGTAACCGTTCGAGACTCGTCTAGGGTGAACACTGCCAAGGCTGTATGTTGACCTAAAACAACGATATCAAAGGCTGTCAACCGCTGCCTGCTGGGCTCAACATCTAGTGCTACTACTGTACAGCCACTCAAGTCTGTTAGTAGGTTAGCAGCCTCTTGCAGAATATCCTCTAGCTTGAAGAATTCCTGATCAAAGGCTTTGACAATCTCATAAACCTCATTTTCAGCCAGTCGGTCAAAATCCAGTGAGTGTTTTACATAGTACTGAAAACCAGCAACACTTGGCATCCGACCACTTGAAGTATGAGCCTTCTCAAGCAAACCTTGCTTTTCTAAAGCCGCCATATCATTACGAATGGTAGCACTGCTAGAGTTAATAGACTCTTGCAAGGCTTTGGATCCGACAGGTTCGTGCGTTTTGGTAAAGATGTCAATAATCAGATTTAAAATATCCTGCTGACGCTCTGTAACCATCTCATCACTCCTCTCTGTCTGACCAGTTAGCACTCGATACGTTCAAGTGCTAACTTATGATTCTATTATACACCCTTAAAAGAGAATGTCAAGACAAAAACTCAAAAAATTAGCACTCTTTTGTCAAGAGTGCTAAAAATCAGTCTGAAGACCTAGAAAAAAAGACCGCCCTCAGGCAATCTTTCTTCTATATTAGTATTAGTAAAGGTCTAAATAATTATCAATTTCCCATTGTGAAACGAAGGTTGCATAACTTGCCCATTCGATTCGTTTGGCTTCAAGGAAACTAGTATAGATATGTTCTCCAAGAGCTGCTCTGACAACCTCATCTTCTGTCAAAGCTTTCAAAGCGTTGTGAAGGGTTGATGGAAGGTCTGTAATACCAGCTTCCTTACGCTCTTCTGCTGTCATGATGTAGATATTTTCTTCGATAGGAGCTGGTGCTTCGATTTTATTTTCAATACCATGCAAACCAACTTCCAAAAGAACAGCCATAGCGATGTAAGGGTTCGCCATTGGATCCACTGAACGCAACTCAAGACGAGTCCCCATACCACGTGAAGCAGGCACGCGCACAAGTGGAGAACGGTTACGACCAGCCCAAGCAATGTAAACAGGCGCTTCATAACCTGGAACCAAACGTTTGTATGAGTTAACCGTTGGGTTCATGATGGCAGTATAGTTGTAGGCATGTTTGATCAAACCACCAAGGAAATGGTAGGCCGTTTCTGACAACTGCATTCCTTTTGGATCATTTGGATCAAAGAAGGCATTGTTTCCTTCTGCATCAAACAGGGACATATTACAGTGCATACCTGAGCCAGCAATACCAAATTTTGGTTTTGCCATAAAGGTTGCGTAAAGTCCATGTTTGCGAGCAATGGTTTTAACAACAAGTTTAAAGATTTGAATCTTATCACAAGCACGGAGAACTTCATCGTACTTGAAGTCAATTTCATGCTGTCCAACCGCAACCTCGTGGTGACTCGCTTCTACTTCAAATCCCATTTTGGTCAAGACATTGACAATCTCTCGACGTGTATTGTCCGCAAGGTCAGTAGGCGCCAAATCAAAGTAGCCACCCTTGTCATTCACTTCAAGTGTCGGGTCTCCATTTTCATCCAACTTAAATAGGAAGAATTCTGGCTCTGGGCCAAGGTTGAAGGACTTGAATCCTACTTCTTCCATGTGATGAAGAGCACGCTTCAAATTGCCACGAGGGTCACCTGCAAATGGTTCACCTTCTGTTGTATAGACATCACAGATCAAACCTGCAACACTTCCATTTTCATCTCCCCACGGGAAGACTGTCCATGTATCCAAGTCTGGGTACAAGTACATATCCGACTCATTGATACGTACAAAACCTTCAATAGAAGATCCATCAAACATAGCCTTGTTTGACAAGACTTTATCTAACTGTTCATCTGTAGCAGGAATTTCGACGTTTTTCATGGTTCCCAAAATATCTGAGAACATGAGACGAATAAAGGTAACATTTTTTTCCTTGACTTCACGACGAATATCTGCAGCTGTGATTGGCATGAGTTTTCTCCTTAATGTATGACTACTTGCGGTTGCCTAACCGCGACCAAAAGGTGACCGTACTGAAGCAAAGCGACCCTGTTGGAGGAGTTCATTGTGAAGTGCACGACGCACCTCAGTCTGACTCACCGCTTTCTTGGATTTCGCTTCACGTTCAGCATATTTTTTCTTAATGGCAGCGATATTATAACCTTCAGAGATATAATCTTTGATTTCAAGCAGACGATCCATGTCATTCAAGGAATACATGCGACGATTCCCTTCGTTTCGATCAGGCTTGATCAACTCTTGATCTTCATAATAACGAATCTGACGCGCCGATAGATCGGTCAACTTCATAACACTGCCGATAGGAAAAACAGCCATATTTCGGCGAAATTCTTTTTCCTTCATTTACAATTTCCTTCTTTCTGTCTATTATAGTCTAAAAAAAGACAAACGTCAATTGATAATGTTATAAAATGTAACATTATTTTTCTTTTTTCTCTAAAAAGAGCCGAATACGATCAATATCGTAATTTACGAGAATTGCGACAAAAACTCCCATGAAAGTTTCTGATACACGCGCAAATACGTACAAAATCGTTTCACCACTCGGAATCGATAAGGTAATGATTAACATAGCTGCTACACCACCAATAACTCCTGCTTTGTTATTCATGGCTACATTTGTCATAATGGTTAACATGGTGCAGATTGGAACAACTACCAAGGTCACCCAAAAGGCTTCGTGAAAAAAACTATTTATTAGGAAGAAAACCAAGGCATAGAGGCCACCGATACTATTTCCTAGAATACGCGAAGTCCCAAAATGAACACTCTTATCAAAACTCTCCCTCAGGCTAAAAACGGCTGTCAAAGCACCGATTTGAAGACCTTTCCAACCAAAAAAGCCAAAAATCAAGAGAACTAGAAAAACAGCAATACCTGTTTTAAAGGTCCGCATACCAAGTTTGAACTGGGATTTATCGAATTTATATTTTTTAAAATAACTCATAATCTCAACTTTCTATTTCCATTTTATCATAAATTGGCTGATTTTATGAGCAATAGTTGAGAGGAAGCGTTTTTATTTTAAGCAAAAGAAAAGAGGAACTTTCATCCCTCTCTTCTTTGACTTATTTATAAAATCTTATTTTTCTGTCAAGGCTGCAAGTCCTGGAAGAACTTTACCTTCAAGAAGTTCCATTGATGCTCCACCACCGCGTCACAAATACCTACACTAACACAAAAAGGTGACATAGCCACCTTTTTGTTAACGTTTCAGTTTTGTTCCTTTTTCTACAAAATCAGGATTTTGTAGAGACTAACGGGCTGAAATTATTTTTCTGTAAGTGCAGCCAAACCTGGCAATACTTTACCTTCGAGAAGTTCCATTGAAGCACCTCCGCCCGTACTAATCCATGAGAATTTATCTGCACGTCCAAGGTTGATCGCTGCAGCAGCTGAGTCACCACCACCAATGATTGATTTAACTCCTGGTTGTTTCACGATAGCGTCCATCACACCAATTGTACCTGCTTGGAAGTCTGGGTTTTCAAATACACCCATAGGTCCGTTCCATACAACTGTTTTCGCACCAGTCAAAGCTTCGTCAAATTTAGCGATAGATTTTGGACCGATGTCAAGACCAAGGAAGCCTTCAGAAACTGCTTCACCTTCAGTGTCACGCACTTCAGTGTAACCAGCAAATGCGTTTGCTTCTTTTGAGTCAACTGGCAAGATCAATTTACCATTTGCTTTTTCAAGAAGAGCTTTCGCAACATCCAATTTGTCTTCTTCTACAAGTGAGTTACCGATTTCGATACCTTGTGCTTTGTAGAATGTGTAAGTCATACCACCACCGATAAGGACTTTATCAGCTTTTTCAAGCAAGTTTTCGATAACACCGATCTTGTCTGAAACTTTTGAACCACCAAGAATCGCTACGAATGGACGTTCTGGAGTTTCAACTGCTTCTTGGATGTAGGCAATTTCGTTTTCAAGAAGGAAACCAGCAACTGCTTTTTCAACGTTTGCTGAGATACCAACGTTAGATGCGTGTGCACGGTGAGCTGTACCGAATGCATCGTTTACGAAAATACCATCTCCAAGTGATGCCCAGTATTTACCAAGTTCAGGATCGTTTTTAGATTCTTTTTTGCCGTCAACATCTTCGTAACGAGTGTTTTCAACCAAAAGAACTTGTCCATCTTCAAGAGCGTTGATAGCTGCTTCCAATTCAGCACCACGAGTAACACCTGGGAAAACAACGTCTTGGCCAAGTTTTGCTGCCAAGTCTGCTGCTACAGGAGCAAGTGATTTACCAGCTTTATCAGCTTCTTCTTTCACACGTCCAAGGTGAGAGAAAAGAATTGCACGTCCACCTTGTTCGATGATGTACTTAATAGTTGGAAGAGCTGCTGTGATACGGTTGTCGTTAGTGATTACGCCATCTTTCAATGGTACGTTGAAGTCAACACGAACGAGGACTTTTTTACCTTTCAAGTCAACGTCTTTAACAGTAAGTTTTGCCATGTTACAAAAACCCCTTTAATTATTTTATTCGAAACTATTATATCACACTTTGGAAATATAAGGAAAGATTTCACAAGATTTTTCGATATTTAATCTTCATCTTCTTTTTTCTGTTTCAATGTCAAGGCTAAACTAGCAAGACCAAGGCTGGCCAATCCTGCTATTAGGGCTTCATTGGCATCAGCAGTTCCTGTATTTGGCAATTGTTTGCCTGCTTCTTCTGACTTAACTGCTGTATTTTGGGCTGGTTTTTCTTGTGTAGGCGCTACTGCTGGTTCAGTTTTTACTTTTGTTCCAATTTCAACAATTTCTGGAATCGCTTCTTGGATGACTTCTGTTGAACGAAGGCGACGCTGACCGTTTTCATCAACTTCAAAGACATGTCTTAATAGACCATCTCGTCCCTGTATGATGACTCGTTGTTCCCCAACTAGCATCTCAGCATTTTCATGCTCTTGACGATCAAAGGCAACCTTTTCCTCTTGAACTTCCAATTTAGGAGCCTTTTGTTGATCAGAAGCCGGTTGATTAGTAGGTTTTGGAAGGTATGTGTTTTGTGGGGCTGGATTGGCAGGGATTAGACCAGTACCTACTTCCACGATTTCAGGACTTGCTTCTTTCAAAACTTCGGTAGAGCGAAGGGTACGATTACCTTGGCTATCTACTTCAATCAAGCGACGAATGTGTCCCTCAACTCCTGCTTGGACAAGTTGACGTTGACCGACTGGGAGATTTGGATTTGGTCGTTCTTGGTGTTCGAAGGCGATACTTGTCTCTTCAACTTCTAGTTTCGGAGTATCCACAACCAAATTCTTGACACCTTCAGCTGGTTCCTTGCTTGAAATAACTTTTTCTACTGGTTTAGCAGGTTGTGGTTTTTCAGCAGATTCATAAACAAAGGCATAATGTGTAAAGTGTGGTGCTGTAAAGATGACATGACTATCTGTTTGTTCAAAAGCCAACTCTACTGCTTCTTTGCCTTCAGGTAAGAAGAAGACTTTCTTCACTCTCTTATCTTTTTCAATTGGAATTTTCACAATAGAAGCGTAAGAGAGATCAACGTCTTGACCTTTTTCATCTAGACCTTCTATTTCAAAGACATGAGCATCTTCTCCAGCAAAGTATTTCTTCTCTTCAGCACTTGCTTGAACACGTTCTACTTTCAAGCCCTTGATGACAGTCTTCTCTTTATTTGAGAAGTGTACTTCAACACCTGTTTTACTATCAGAAAAGACTGCTGGCTTGTCTTCTTTCAATAAAGCAACCAGATCTTTCAGACTCTGTTTCGCTGTTGCAAGCTCTTTTGGACTCAAATCTACTTTTTCAACCAAGGCCTTGTTCTTTTCAAGAAGTGGGGCTAGGGCAGAACCTGAAGGATGGTTTGGTTTGGCAGCTAAGAGCTCTTGAGCCTCACCTGTTAAGCGATCGAGTTCTGTCTTTTCTTCCTTAAATTTCTCTTGACCATTCAGAGCTTTGTGAGCTTCTGTCAATTTATTAAGTCGGTCATTGACTTGATCTTGGGTGCTAGTTTCATGGTCTTTCAACACTTGTTCGGCCGCTTCAATTGCTTTCAAGAATGCTTCTTTTACTTCTGGCGAAGCAAAGTTATAGACCACCTTGTTCTTAGCCGCTTCAACTTCTGCTAATTTTTGTTTAAGGTACTCATCGTTCAATGCTGCTTTTGGAGATACCAAAACATCAAAGTTGACTTTATGACCTTGGTAACGAAGCGTCAAGGTTTGACGACCAGTCTTTTGAGCATCGTAACCAGAAATTTCAACTCCCTCATCAGTAAAGGAATGTTCTTCCATGGTGTCATTGCTATAAGCTACTGCAAAGCGTCCTTCAGACAAGTCTAAACTATCACCAACTAGATAATCTTTTTTCGGTTCATGACTTACTTCAATTCCCAAAATAGTTTTCGGACTTGCTTCATCTTGGCTAGTGACAGTCACTGACAAATTCGCATTTACTGGTTGTCCCAAATATTGTAAAGTAAGATTTTGTTCTCCCTTATGATGCGTGTCAAAACCTGATACTGATACACCTGCGTGAGTTAGGCGAATGAGTTCGTCCTCAGCTCCTCCTTCATACTGAACTCGAAGAACACCTCCTCTAAGGTCTAAATCCTCCCCTTCGGCGTAGCTTGTTTTCTTAGGTCCTGTTTCTAGGCTGACTGACTTGATTCTTCTGTCATCTTTTGGAACGGAAACAGCCAGGACATTACTAATTTCCTTACCTGGTAATTGGGTACGATAGTAAAGAAGACCAGATTGATTTGTCAAATCCAATGGTGAACTTGCTAGGTCACCTCCAACTTCGCTCTTCAAAGTTGCAAGAGGAGTTTGAGAATTTGGATTGTCATAAACGGTAATGGTTGCTCCAGCTGGTACATCCGCAAAACCAACTTGCACCTTGTTGTTACCTAGAGAACGGGCTGCAGCCTTGGCCATCGGAATATTGACACTCTCAGTATCAAGCTTTTCATACATTTTCCAGTTATAGATACGAATAGCCTTCCATGGGGTTCCATTGTCAGAAGTGACAACATTCAAGCGCCAATCTTGAGCTGTGATTGGTTTATCAAGGGTAATATCTGTAACATGGGCTTTATTGCCACGGACTTCCTTAGCCAATTTCCATTGACCATCCGCATCTTTATAATAGAGGTCAAAGTCTTTGGTGTTCATCAAACCGTCGTTTACAGATTCTCCACCAGCTCCAGCATGGTCCATCACCCATCTAACAACTGTACGTGGCTGGGTCAAACGAATATCCACACTACCACTTAACTGTCCAGAAGACCACTTGTCTGAAAGACTGGTAATGGTACCATTCAACATACCTTCAATACCTTCTCCACCTTCAGTCTTAGGGAAAGTACTATCAATAACTGTTGCACCTGGAACGATATTTTCAGCTAGCGGTTTTGGTAGGCTGGTATCTTTTACAGTCATGCCCCAATCAAAGGTTGTAGTTGCAGCTTCTGAACGAACTCCATTTTTACCGACTGCTACAACCTTCAGTTCTTGAGTTGTACCCTGAGCACTTGCTGAGCGGCTAACTTTTGGTAGATAAATAGTTGTAGAAGATGAGCCAGTTAGTAATTTCCAGCTGTCTCCATCTTTTTCGTAAACTTCATAGAAATCTGCATCCTTGTTTCCTTTAAATTGCACAACTGCTTCCGCTTCTTGGGCATTTTTAAGGACTTGTTTGGCTACAGCAACTGTGGTTGGTGCCTGAGGAGCATCTTGATTATTGCTGATGGTCAATTGCCCCAGGTTAAATTGATAACCTTTTAAGTCTTTGTCATTTTCAAAATAGAGTTTAATACCGTAAATTGTTTTGCCCGCCAAGGCACTCAAATCAAAATCATCGGTAGTCCAGTTATCTGAAACTGTCAATTCTTTACGGGCAGCTTCATCACCGTAGGTATAATCTTTCTTGGTTGCAAATTCTACATAAACCTTGGTACCCTTGCCTCCTTTGTGGGCAACATGTAATTTGGTTGTATCTGTCACCTTCAAGCGAGTAGAGTACAAATTCACATCTTGCTTGGTCGCACCTGAAAGATCCCCTGCAAATTTGAGAGAAGTTCCACCATTATAAGCATCTTCAAAATCATAGCTTGCTTTCAACTTATCGCCAGTTGATTTTTGCCACCAGCGCCATGTTGGAAGAACACCTGAAACTGAACGATAATTCCACTCAGAATCCTTAGAAACCTTACCATCTACGAACCATTTTCTACCATGACCTGTATTAAAAGAAGTAGTAAAAGTATTACCTACTGCTGGCGTGCGGTCCGCAACTAGGTTAGCAATCCCATACCAATCTTTATCACCTGGTTTTTGGCCAGTAGGATCACCTTGGTAACCTGTAAAGAAGATATCTTCATTCTTATGATAATCTTCACCAGTTTTTCCTAAACTTGTAATGGTATCTGGGGCGAATAAACCAAGAGAAAGGCGCAATTTCCCATTTTCATCTAAAATGTCATTCCATTTGACCTTGGTCTTGTAGGAACCACCCTGTTGCAATTCCAATCCTGCAAATACATCATAAGGATTACGGCCAATCCAGTTGGCAGTTGCAATAGTGTAATCATTCTTAGCCTTATCCCAGTTAAAGTTAGCAAAGAAGTTATCTGCTGGAACCTTATCTCCTTCAGGTTGCATGAATTGGTAGTTGTATTCTCCCAAACCATCTTGGTGGTAACGTCCATAGTTATAAGTCATGGCATCGTACCAAGAATACTTGATTGGATGGTTTACCTTAGCAGCATATTCCTTGGTATAGAGCATAAACTGGCGCATCTTTTCTCCAAGAGGTTCAACCAAATCCCCAGTTGTTTCTTGGTTAATGAAATAGCCATCATAGCCATAATACTTGGCCATGTCTACCAATTTACGGGCAATTGGAAAGCTACCATCTGGGTCTTGCTTCAAAGCTTCAGCGAATTTTTCTTGATCAGCAATACTATTAGACCAGTTGAAGAAGAGTGTACCATATACAGGAACCCCGTTACGGTGACCTGCATCAATAACGTCAGGAGTTGGTACGAGACCCTCCCAGAAGACCATTGAATCTAGATATTGCCAATAGTCAAAAGCATAGGCCTTGAACTCTTCTCCACCAACAGAAGCGTGGTCTTTTGCTTTAGAGTTGGTGTTTGATAGGGCTTGTACTTTTGCTTCCTTGCTAGCTTTTTCATTGACTAAATGACCTGTCCGACGTGAAGCGAGGGCGACAGACCCGCGGTTAATAGCATCATCTTCACGAGCACCTGGTTCCCATTTTAACAATTCTTCCCAAGAATTAAATTTGATTTCCTTTGGTTTTAATGTTTTTTCTGTATTTTTAGGGACATCTGGCTGGACTTCTTTTTCAGTCTTATTAGCTTCTGCTGCTGGCTTAGACTCATCTCCTTGGCTAGTTGCTTCAGGCTTTGCTTCCGTTTCCTTGTCAGACTTAGGTTTTGCTTCTGCAGATGGTGTTTCTGCAACCACCTCACTTGCTTTTTCCTCTGGTTTAGCTGCGCTAGCTGCTTCTGCAGTTTCAGTAGTTGCAGCTTCATTGCTTGCTGGCGAAGCAGTTTCAGATGCTGTCGCTACTCCTTCTGCCTTTTCTGGCTTGTTTTCTCTAGCCTGTTCTCCTTCATGCTGCTTGTCAGCTTCATTAGTTGGATACTCACTCTCTCCTGAAACAAGCTCTGTATTGGCTCCGTTATTTTCAGGAACTGCAGTTTCTTCAGCCAAGGCTGGACCAGCAAATAAAACAGCACCAATCATCAGCGAGCAGGCTCCTACTGATAACTTACGAATACTGTAACGACAACGTCTTTCAAAAAATGGATTCTTCATTTTCTCCTCCTAAAAAATTGATTTTGTTGCACAAAAGAAAGCGCTTAACTTTCTTTATAAAATTTTTATCCCAATCACAGGGACCAAGATAATTCCTCCCTCATTTTAAAATATTTCTTTTAAATGTCAATATATAAAAGGAAATACCTATATCTAGGTTAGAAATTGGTAAAATTAATATAATCAAGGCCCATTCTAACGAATTTTCTTTCTAAAATCTTAGCTTAACACTTGTTAGATTTACTTTTATCCTTTAAAATAGAATAGGAGAAATTCCGTTATTATTTTTCGGAGGAAAAAGAAATGTCCATTAATTGGCAGGAAATTTTATTTCACTTTTTAGGTGGTCTGGGACTATTCTTATATAGTATCAAGACCATGGGAGACGGTTTGCAACAAGCTGCTGGAGATCGCCTTCGTTTTTACATTGACAAGTACACTAGCAATCCGTTCTTCGGTGTGCTAGTTGGTATCGGTATGACGGCGCTAATTCAGTCAAGTTCTGGGGTCACAGTCATTACAGTGGGGCTAGTCAGCGCAGGACTTTTGACCTTGCGTCAAGCTATCGGTATTGTCATGGGTGCCAATATTGGAACTACCGTTACATCCTTTATCATCGGTTTTAAGCTAGGAGATTACGCCTTACCAATGCTTTTCATCGGAGCGATTTGTCTCTTCTTCACCAAGAATCGCTCTATCAATAACATCGGACGTATCATTTTTGGTGTAGGTGGTATCTTCTTCGCTCTCAATCTTATGAGCGGTGCAATGGAACCTCTAAAAGACCTGCAAGTCTTTAGAGACTATATGGTTGAACTAAGTAAGAGTCCTATTCTAGGTGTCTTTGTCGGAACTGGACTAACCCTACTCATTCAAGCTTCTTCCGCAACTATCGGTATCCTACAGAATCTTTACGCAAGTGGTTTGATTGATCTACAAGGTGCCCTACCAGTCTTGTTTGGTGATAATATCGGAACGACCATTACAGCTATTATTGCTTCTCTTGGAGCCAATATCGCTGCCAAACGTGTTGCTGGTGCCCATGTCGCCTTTAACGTGATTGGTACGGTTATCTGTATTGTCTTCCTTGTACCTTTCACTGGCTTGATTCAATGGTTTGAATCTACACTCAATCTGGCTCCAGAAATGACCATTGCCTTCGCCCACGGAACCTTTAATATCACAAATACTATTATCCAATTTCCATTCATCGGAGCCTTGGCCTACTTTGTAACCAAGCTCATCCCTGGTGAAGATGAAGTTGTCAAGTACGAGCCACTTTATCTTGATGAGTATTTGATTAAACAAGCTCCATCAATCGCTCTCGGAAATGCCAAAAAAGAACTCCTTCACTTGGGAAATTATGCTTCTAAAGCCTTTGACCTTTCATACAACTACATCATTGACCTTAATGAAAAGGTAGCTGAAAAAGGCCACAAGACAGAAGAAGCCATCAATACCATTGATGAAAAATTGACTCGTTACCTTATTACTCTTTCAAGTGAAGCCCTTAGCCAGAAAGAAAGCGAAGTGCTCACCAACATCCTGGATTCATCCCGTGATTTGGAACGGATTGGGGACCACGCAGAAGCCCTAATCAATCTAACTGACTACCTTCAACGTAAAAATGTTGAGTTCTCTGAAGCTGCTTTGCAGGAATTGGCTGATATCTATCAAAAAACTACTGGCTTTATCAAGGATGCCCTTGATAGTGTAGAAAACAATGATATTGAAAAAGCTCAATGTCTGATTGACCGCCATAAAGAAATCAACAATATGGAACGTGTTCTCAGAAAGACCCACATCAAGCGCCTCAACAAGGGCGAGTGTTCAACACAAGCTGGGGTCAACTTTATCGACATCATTTCCCACTACACTCGTGTGTCTGATCACGCTATGAATCTAGCTGAAAAGGTCATCGCTGAACAAATCTAAGAACCAAGAAGCTATCCTAAATGGGATGGCTTTTTCTTCTCCTAATCAAGAATTGCTCTTCTACCATATAGAAAAATGCTTTGATTCACAATGGAATCAAAGCATTTTAAAGAGCTCCCCGTACATAAGCGCAGAAGCTGCAGTTCCCCTGTACTTGGCTTCTTCTCTTTTGATAAAGCGAGCCAAGTTGAGCAACTCAGGTGCCGGATGTTTGGGATTTAGGAGCAATTCACGATTGACCAGGCCTGAGAGACGAACTGCCAGCAATTGCTCATTTGTAGTAGGCAGTTTTTTAGCAGTCTCTAGGAGAGCAGCAACTAAATCTTCACTCAAATCATGTCGAGCATGATTGTAAAGATCTTTCACAAGGCTTTCTAGGTTTGGTTCTACCATCCCTACCACCTCCCTTATGGTTTAATAATTTTTAATCAAATCAACTGTTGAACGATCCAATTTCTTCACCAAGGCTTGTAAGAAAGCTTGAGCTTCTAGGAAGTCATCCATAGCATAGAGGGTTTGGTGAGAGTGGATATAACGAGCGCAGACACCGATAGTTGTAGATGGGACACCACCATTTTTCAGATGAGCTGCGCCAGCGTCTGTTCCGCCTTTACCACAGTAGTATTGATACTTGATTCCAGCTTCTTCAGCAGTTGTCAAAAGGAAATCCTTCATACCTGGGAGAAGCAAGTGACCTGGATCATAGAAACGAATCAAGGTTCCATCTCCAATCTTACCTTGACCACCGTAGACATCACCAGCTGGTGAACAGTCAACTGCGAGGAAGACTTCTGGGTCAAACTTAGTTGTAGATGTATGAGCACCACGAAGACCAACCTCTTCTTGGACGTTAGAGCCAAGATAGAGTTCATTCCCGAGTTTTTGACCTGACAGAGCTTCCGCCAACTCGCTAACCATAAGAACACCGTAGCGGTTGTCCCAAGCTTTTGAGATGATATTTTTTTCATTGGCTGTCAAGATTGCAGAACTATCTGGAACAATGGTGTCGCCAGGACGGATGCCAAAGCTTTCTGCCTCAGCCTTATCCGCAAAACCACCATCAAAGACGATATCTGCAATAGCAGGCATGGTTGGTCCGCCCTTACCACGAGTCAAATGTGGCGGAACAGATCCTGAAATCACAGGAATTTCATGACCATCACGAGTCAAGAGTTTGAAACGTTGGCTGCTAACCACCATGGGGTTCCAGCCACCGATTTCTACGACACGGAAGGTACCGTCTGGCTTAATCTCGCTGACCATAAAACCAACTTCGTCCATATGAGAAGCGACCAAGACGCGCGGTGCATCTGCAGCTTCTGAATGTTTAATCCCGAAAATACCACCCAAACCATCTGTCACCACTTCATCCACGTGCGGTGTCAACTTTTCACGAAGATAAGCACGGACAGGTGCTTCATGACCTGAGACCGCAGCAAGTTCTGTTACTTCTTTGATTTTTGAAAATAATGTTGTCATTTCAGTTCCTTCTTTCTTTCATCCATTTTACCACTTTTTATAGGAGAAGGATAGCGGGAAGGTGGATTTCTAAATTAGTATCTTAGTCTTACTGTATCTTAGAAAAAGCTTGTATTTTCTTGCATGTGAGGTGAAATCTAAGAACTATTCCAAGACCAATCAAACTATTAATTCCCAAACAAAAAAATAATTCAATGATATATTTTTTACATTTTCACGAAAATTACAGAAAACGGTTGACTTCGCCTTCTTATTTCTTTAAAATAGTAGAAAACTAGGAAAAGGAAAAAATCATGACCAAAACAATTCTTGTTACAGGTGGAGCTGGCTACATTGGCTCCCATACCGTTAAAGCTCTTTTAAATGCTGGCTATCAGGTACATGTTCTAGATAATCTCTCTACAGGAAATCGTTCGGCTGTAGATAGTCGTGTTAGCTTTAAACAACTGGATGTTTATGATGCTAGTGCCCTAAAAGCTTACTTGGAAGAAAACAAGATTGACGCTGTTCTGCATTGTGCGGGTGAGATTGTTGTGAGCGAAAGTATTGAAAATCCAAGTAAATACTTCACTGCCAATGTTGCTGGTATGAACCAAGTTCTCAAAGTCTTATCTGAAGTTGGCATTCAAAAAATCATGTTCTCTTCTACTGCTTCCCTCTATGGGAATAACTGTATTGACAAGCCAGCAACTGAAGATACCCTGCTCGATCCTGTCAATCCTTATGCAGAGACAAAACTGATGGGCGAACGAATGATTTACTGGATGGCTAATCGCTACGACTGGAAATATGTCATTTTCCGTTACTTTAATGTTGCTGGAGCTGAAATGGATGCTTCAAACGGTCTGCGAGTGAAAAATCCAACTCATATCATTCCCAACATCAACAAGACCGCATTGGGACAAAATGATAGCCTGAAAATATTTGGAGATGACTATGATACACGTGATGGTTCATGTATTCGAGATTACATTCATGTCTTGGACCTTGCACAGGCTCATGTTAAAGGAATGAACTACCTATTTCAAGAAAACAGTTCTTCTCAAATCTTTAACTTAGGAACTGAAAAAGGCTATACCGTCAAAGAAATCTTTAAAACTGCTGAAGAATTACTGAATCAAAAAATACCACACGAAATTGTTGCTCGTCGTGCTGGTGACCCAGCTAGCGTCCTAGCAGACGCATCAAAAGCTAAAAAATATCTTGATTGGAAGGCTAGCTACTCCCTCGAAGATATTATTTTATCAGATTATCGTTGGCGTGTTAAAGAAGGCAAAAACATTTTGGAATAGGATAACAAAGGAGAAAGCCTTGGCGCTCTCTCCTTGTTTTATTCATTAAATTGTCAGAAAATTTATTGACAGATTAAAGAAATCATGTTACAGTAATATCCGCAGGTATCTTTCGATACCAAATCTACATGAAAGGATGGGGTATGAAACTTTCTCATTATTTAATTGGCTTACTTCTACTCCTAGTCTTTCTCTCTATTAGCATTGGGACCAGTGATTTTTCATGGGGAAAGCTCTTTGCTTTCGACCAGCAGACCTGGCTTCTCTTTCAAGAGTCCCGTCTTCCAAGAACCATCAGTATTCTCCTGACGGCCTCTAGTATGAGTATGGCAGGACTTCTCATGCAGACTATCACTCAAAATCAGTTTGCTGCTCCAAGCACAGTTGGAACGACTGAAGCTGCCAAACTGGGAATGGTGCTGAGCCTCTTTGTCTTTCCGTCGGCTAGTCTGACCCAAAAGATGCTCTTCGCTTTTGTTTCATCCATCGTATTCACCCTCTTCTTCCTAGCCTTTATGACTATTTTTTCTATAAAGGAAAGGTGGATGTTGCCTCTGATTGGGATCATCTATAGCGGGATTATCGGTTCTGTGACAGAAGTTATCGCCTACCGTTTCAATCTGGTTCAGAGTATGACAGCTTGGACCCAGGGCTCCTTCTCCATGATTCAGACCCATCAGTATGAATGGCTTTTCTTAGGCCTCATCATCCTGATAGCCGTTTGGAAATTATCCCAAACTTTTACCATCATGAATCTGGGCAAGGAAGCCAGTGAGAGTTTGGGGATTTCTTACTCCCTACTTGAAAAACTGGCTCTCTTTCTGGTGGCGCTAACGACTAGTGTCACCATGATTACCGTGGGTGGCTTACCTTTTCTCGGAGTTATTGTTCCCAATCTTGTTCGCAAGCGTTATGGAGATAATCTAAGTCAGACCAAACTTATCGTCGCACTGGTTGGAGCCAATCTAGTTCTGGCCTGCGATATCCTATCCCGAGTTCTGATTCGACCCTATGAGTTGTCTGTCAGTCTTCTACTAGGAATCATTGGTAGCCTCGTCTTTATCCTACTTCTCTGGAGAGGGGGACGAAAAGATGCAGTCTAAAAGCAAACATACTAAGCTATTCTGCCTTCTCATTATTCTGGCCATCGGAGCTTGTCTCCTCTATTTTTGGCCCATCACTCACTTGTCAGCCTTTGCCTGGAAGCTACGTTCCCAAAAGATCATCGTTTATCTCTTGGTAGCCATTGCGACTGGGATTTCGACCATTAGTTTTCAAACCCTGACGGAAAATCGCTTCCTGACGCCAAGTATTTTAGGAATCGAATCCTTCTACGTCCTACTGCAAACTCTACTACTGGTTTTTGAAAGCAAGTTTCTTCAACTTGGCAAGTCCCCTATCTTAGAATTCCTAATCTTACTTCTCATCCAATCCCTCTTCTTTTTCGCCTTACAAGGCTACTTGAAGGCACTAATGAAGCAAGACCTGGTCTTCATCCTGTTGATCTGTCTAGCACTCGGAAGTCTCTTTCGAAATATCAGTACCTTCCTTCAGGTCCTGATGGATCCAAACGAATACGATAAACTGCAAAACAGTCTTTTTGCCTCCTTTCAACATCTCAACACTTCCATCCTAGCCATCGGTTCTCTGATTATCCTTGCTTTGACCATCTTTTTCTTTCGAAAAGCAGTCATTCTGGATGTCTTGCACCTACAAAGAGAAACGGCTCAGATATTGGGACTCGATGTTGAAAAAGAACAGAAAGAACTCCTCTGGGGTATCGTGCTTTTGACCTCAACAGCAACTGCCCTGGTAGGGCCTATGGCCTTCTTCGGCTTTATGCTGGCCAACCTCACCTACCTAATCGTCAAAGACTATCGGCACAAGTTACTCTTTATCGTAGCCATTCTGGTTGGATTTATTAGCTTGACCTTGGGGCAGGCCCTGATTGAACGAGTCTTTGCTTTGGAAATTCGCATCAGCATGATTATTGAGAGTGTAGGAGGGTTCTTATTCTTTATCTTACTATACAGGAGGGCGCGTCAGTGAAACTGGAAAACATTGACAAATCCATTCAAAAACAGGATATTTTGCAAGGTATTACGCTTGAAGTCAGTCCTCAGAAACTGACAGCCTTTATCGGTCCAAATGGTGCTGGAAAATCGACTCTCCTATCCATCATGAGCAGACTGACCAAGAAAGATCAGGGGATACTCAGTATCAAAGGTCGTGAAATCGAGAGTTGGAATTCGCAAGAACTCGCTCAAGAACTCACCATCCTAAAGCAGAAGATCAATTACCAAGCCAAATTGACTGTTGAAGAACTGGTCAGTTTTGGACGTTTTCCCTACAGCCGTGGTCGACTGAGAGCAGAAGACTGGGAAAAAATCCAAGAAACTCTGGACTATCTGGAACTGACTAACTTAAAGGACCGCTACATCGATAGTCTGTCTGGCGGACAGCTCCAACGTGTCTTTATCGCCATGGTACTAGCCCAGGATACAGATTTTATCTTGCTGGACGAACCGCTCAACAATCTCGATATCAAGCAAAGCGTCAGCATGATGCAGATTCTTCGGCGACTGGTGGAGGAACTCGACAAAACCATTATCATCGTTCTCCACGATATCAACATGGCCAGTCAGTATGCAGATGAAATTGTCGCCTTCAAGGACGGTCAAGTCTTTAGCAAGGGAACAACCAATCAAATCATGCAGGCTGACCTGCTCAGTCAACTCTATGAGATTCCCATCACGCTAGCTGATATCAATGGCAAAAAGATCTGTATCTATAGCTAGTAACATAGAAGCTCAAGTTAGAGAACCTTCAGTCTCTTAGTCAATAAAACCTAGAGACTCCCTAAATCGTTATCACATTTTAAAAAGGAGAAATCATGAAAACATCCCTCAAACTTTACCTCACTGCCCTAGTAGCCAGCTTCTTGCTCCTACTTGGTGCATGTAGTACAAACTCAAGCACTAGTAAGACGGAGTCAAGTAGCTCTGCTCCAACAGAGGTAACCATTAAAAATTCACTAGGTGTAGTCACACTTTCAAAAGTCCCTGAAAAGATTGTGACCTTTGACCTCGGTGCTGCGGATACTATTCGCGCTTTAGGTTTTGAAAAGAATATCGTCGGAATGCCTATAAAAACTGTTCCGACTTATCTTAAAGACCTAGCTGGAAAAGTTAAAAATGTTGGTTCTATGGTTGAGCCAGACCTAGAAGCCCTTGCTGCTCTTGAACCAGACCTAATTATCGCTTCACCACGTACCCAAAAATTCGTAGATAAGTTCAACGAAATCGCTCCGACTGTTCTCTTCCAAGCAGGCAAAGATGACTACTGGACTTCTACCAAGGCTAATATCGAATCCCTAGCAAGCGCCTTTGGTGAAACTGGTACACAGAAAGCCAAGGAAGAATTGGCCAAGCTAGACAAGAGCATACAAGAAGTCGCTACTAAAAATGAAAGTTCTGACAAAAAAGCCCTTGCTATCCTCCTCAACGAAGGGAAAATGGCTGCCTTTGGTGCCCAATCTCGTTTCTCTTTCTTGTACCAAACCTTGAAATTCAAGCCAACTGATACTCAATTTGAAGACTCACGCCACGGACAGGAAGTCAGCTTTGAAAGTGTCAAAGAAATCAATCCTGACATCCTCTTTGTTATCAACCGTACCCTTGCCATCGGTGGTGACAACTCTAGCAACGATGGTGTCCTAGAAAATGCCCTCATCGCTGAAACTCCTGCTGCTAAAAATGGCAAGATCATCCAACTAACACCAGACCTCTGGTATCTAAGCGGAGGCGGTCTAGAATCAACAAAACTCATGATTGAAGACGCACAAAAAGCTTTGAAATAAGTTGCTTCAAACTCAATCACATCTTTACATGATAAAACGCATCCTATCAGACTCACTCAAACCTGATAGGATGCGTTTTTATCATTTTGAAATCTGTTTGTCCAACCTCATTCCCCTTCTTGATTCCGTTTAAGGGCAAAATGGTCTGGGACGGGGTCCTTGCCTGTTTTCGACCAGGGATGGCAACGTAAAATCCGAGCCAAGCCCATCAAAACACCCTTGAAGCCATGTTTTTCAATAGCCTGAATCATGTAGTTGGAACAAGTCGGCTCAAAGCGACAAGAGGGTGGAAAGGCTGGTGAGATAAAACGTTGGTAAAAGCGCACAGGCGCTATTAAAATTCGTTTCATTATTTCTTGGTTACAGCCATGGTGTGTAGTTGGCTGATTTCTTTTTTATTAAGACGACGGGATTCTCCTGGACGGAGTCCTGTCAAGTCTAGATGTCCAAAACGAGTCCGTGACAACTTGTCCACTTGGAGACCGACAGCTTCAAACATCTTTTTAACCTGGTGGTTACGCCCTTCATGGATAGTCAACTGCACCACAGAGCGGTTTTTGACTGGATCCACTTTGAGAATCTCATAGACAGCCGGCTTGGTTTTCTTTCCATCAATCTCAAGTCCACGGGTCAAGGGGCGCAGATTATCCTTATTGGCCACACCTTTAACACGCGCGACATAAACCTTGTCAATCTCATTACGAGGGTGAATCATCTCATCCGTAAAATCCCCATCATTGGTCAAAATCAAGACTCCTGATGTATCCCAGTCCAAACGACCTACAGGGTAGATGCGCTCTTTGACATTGGGCAAGAGGTCGACAACCGTCTTGCGACCCTTGTCATCTGTCACACTGGAAATGACACCGCGTGGTTTGTTAAGTAGATAATAGACCTTTTCTTCGTTGTAGATAGGCTGACCTTCAACTTCGACCTTGTCACCAGACTTGATGGTCGTTGCTAGTTCACGTACCACCTGGCCGTTGACCGTCACCAAACCTTGCTTGATCAGCTCTTCTGCTTTTCTCCTACTGGCCACACCTGCGTGGGCAATATACTTATTGATTCTCATCTTCTTCTATCCTTTCACCAAATAATTGGCTTTCTTGGGCTTGAATCTCAAGCTCATCAATCACTGGTAATTCTTCTAAATGGTTTATCCCCATGTAATCTAGGAAATAATCTGTAGTCACATAGAGGTTGGGGCGCCCCAACACTTCTTTTTTCCCGTCTTCCTTTATCAGGTCAAAAGCCTGCAACTTTGCCAAGGCCCCACTCGAGTTAACCCCACGGATGGCATCAATTTCGATCCGCGTAATCGGCTGCTTGTAGGCAATGATGGACAAGGTCTCAAGGGCAGCCCGAGATAAACTCTGGTTGATAGGCGCCTTGGAATATTCCTTCAAAATCTCTGCAAATTGAGGCTTGGTCACCAATCTATAAGCGCCCCCTGTCTCAATCAGAGCCAAACTGTAATCTGGGTCCTTTTCATACTTCTGAGCTAATTTTTCTAAACTCTGTTGGATGCCTGTCGGTGGCAGAGAGAGGAGTTCAGCTAACTGGCGGACTCTAATCCCATCTTCACCCGCTACAAACAAGAGCGCTTCTATTTTTGCTAAAGTACTCATCTTTCCTCTCTATCAAGTCTAGCTTTGGGTCACTTGACTTTCTTCCTTCTTTTCCATGAGATAAATATCTCCGAAACTTTGCTCTTGCACAAGAATCAGCTCCTGGGTTTTGATTAACTCTAGGGTTGCCAAAAAGAGGGTAATGACCTCTTGGAGATTCTGGGCTTCCTTGAACAAATCCTGCAAGCGCAATTGTTCCCGTCCAGCCAAGGACTCTTTCACGATAACCATCATGTCCTCAATCTTATACTCATCCCGCAAGATAGTCGTGTGATTCTGTGCAAACTCCTCTTTTTTCTTGGCTAGGATATTTGAAAAAGCCAAAAAGAGGTCAATGGTCGTCTTGTCATGCACAAGCTCCGCATCTTCGTAAATCAACTCTGTCGGCGCTTTGGAATAGTGCTGGGCCCGTTCTTGGTGCTTGGCTTCCAAGTGTTCACCCAAGAGCTTGAACTTGCGGTATTCTTCGATTTGGGAGAGAAGATCCTGCTCCAGGTCATCCTCTAAGTCTGTCACTTCTGCTACCTTTGGAAGGAGTTTACGACTCTTAATCAGCATGAGCTGACTGGCCATAACCATGTACTCCCCCGTCACTTCCAGACGCATGGCCTGCAGGGTTGAGACATAGGCTAGATACTGTTCGATGACTTCCGTAATGGGTACATCGTAGATATCCATCTGATACTTAGAAACCAGATGCAAGAGCAAGTCCAGGGGTCCTTCAAAATCTTTTAATTTAATATCCATTATCTATATTTTTCTAAGGTCAGGACTGTTTTTAATCCTAATTTTTTTGCAATTTCGTACAAATCGACCTTCTTTTCTATCTGTCTTAGAATGAACTGTTCCCGTAGGGCTTGGGCTGATAGTGCTGGAAAACCTTTCTCCTTGACAAAGGACTCCAGCTGACGAAAGGCCCACTGACGAGAATAGGCTTTCCCTCCCCTTTCAAAGAGATAGGTCTGGCCCATCAAGGGTTCCAACTCTGAAAGCAAGGTCGTGGGAATGGTGACAATCCTCTGTTGGGAAGCCTTCTTGATTCGCAACACCTGAAAGTCCAGATTGATATCCGCAACCTTGAGGGCTAAAATCTCACTTGGCAAGAGGCCCATTTCTAGGATTAAGAGTGCTAGCAAGCGTCCCTCTGGATAGGCACTTTCCTGCCAAAAAGAGTCTAGATCTAAAATTTCTGGTTTTTCGGTTTTCTTTTCAGCTTGTTTGGCTAATTCCAAACGGTAAAAGCTGTCCACTTCTCCTTTTTGATAGAGAAAGTAGAGAAATTGGTTACAGGCCGAAATCTTTCGCTTCTGGGCGCTGATCTTTAGATTGGTTAGCTGGGCTTGGTAAATCTTGAGACTGGTCTCAGAAATCCGCTCGCCTACCAAATCTAAAAACTGTTCTAAATCATACTTATAGGACTGCTTGGAATTGACAGACAAGCCTTGCTTTTCTTCTAAAAAGGCTGAAATCCTATCTCTCATTTGCATCGAATCTCATATTCCTTACTAAAGTCATGCAAGAGGGCATTGACTGCCTTTAGGATGGACTTGCGCGTGATAATTCCTTGGAAAATACCAGACGCATCCACAACCGGCAAGAAGGACTCATCTACCAGCTTGTGCAAGACCTCCGTAATGGTAAAATCAGGCGAGACGACCGCTACGTCCGTTCTCGTCATATGAACGATATCCGTATCTGCCATGATTTCTTGACTCAAATCATGCTCCATCTGATAAGCCATAATATCTCTGAGCCCAATAGTTCCAACAAAGTGTTTTTCATCTGTCACAACAGGAACACGGGTATAGGTCATCTGACTAAGCAAGAGTGTCGCATGATCCGCATTGTGAGTATCAATCAACACAGCTAGATTTTTAGCAGGAGTCAAAAAAGTTTCTTCTTGCCCCAACAAGAAAGTCTCAAACTCCTTGGCAATCATCGGCTAAACTCCTTGGACAAGCCCGGATACACCTCATGGTCTCGTGTCAAAAAGTCCACTTTGAAATAACTGTCATCAATCTCCACACGAGCATAGAGACATTCTCTGATGGTCCCACGTGGTTGACTGATGGAACCTGGATTTAGAAAAAGAGTCTTGCCTTCCATCCAAGCACTTGGCACATGCAAGTGACCATAGAGGCAGATATCGGCCTCTTCCTCCTGAGCCCAGTAGTCCAACTTTTGAAAATTGAAATTAATGTCAAACAAGTGACCATGTGTTTGGATAATCTTGGTCGAACCAAGCTCAGTCACCAAACGTTCTGGGTAACCTGCATAGAAGTCCATATTCCCTTTAACAACACGGATGCCTTCCCAAAGGGGAGAATCAGGACGCAGTTCAGAATCGCCGTTATGAAAAACGGCATCAACTTTGCCTACATAGCGATCACGGATTTCTTCCACAATCAAGCTATCGCCATGAGAATCGCTCATTACAATGATGGTTTGCTTTGCCATGATGGAAATACCTCCAAAAGTTTCTTAACGGCTAAGGCACGGTGAGATTGACTATTTTTTTCTTCAAGGGTTAATTCAGCTGAGGACTTGCCTGTCTCTCCTACCAGGAAGAGAGGATCGTAACCAAATCCATTTTCACCCTTAGGTTCAAAGTTAATGTAGCCTGGCCAGTCTGCTTCAACAACCAAGCTTTCCTTGTTTGGACTGGCCACGACTAGGGTTGTATGGAATTGAGCCGAGCGGTCCTTGAGTTCAAAGACCATGGCCAATTCGTGCAAGAGTTTGGCATTGTTTTCACGGTCAGTAGCTCCCACACCTGCGAAACGAGCTGACCAGACACCTGGCAAGCCACCAAGGACATCGACTTTGAGACCTGAGTCATCTGCCAAAACCATCTTGCCCGTTAATTGAGAAATAGTTTCTGCCTTGAGGCGGGCGTTTTCTTCGAAGGTCATGCCTGTTTCTGCTACTTCAGGTAAGTCAGGATAGTCATTAAGATTTTCCACATCGTATCCTAACTTGTCAAAGATAGCTCGAAATTCCTTGGTCTTGCCCTCGTTACGAGTCGCAATCAACAAGGTTTCTCTAACCTTGTTTGTCTCAAAGAAGTCGTGAACATTGACCCCTTCTTTAGGCAATTCCACATACAAGAGTTGCCCATTTTCAACCAAGAGCAGGGCCCCTTGACGTTGAATGACTTCCAAGTTACGTCCCATTTCTTGGTTGAGGATATCTACCACAAAAGACAATAAACGGTAGCGAGAACCATAGCGTAAAACAGCAACTGAAATCGGGAAACCTCGTTCCTCGTCTCGAAATCTTTGGGCAAACTCCAATAGAGGAAAATCCAAGTCATCATCCGTCAACGTTCGGACGCCACCAAAAATACCATAGGACCCGACATACCAGTCCTGTTCATCCTTGTATTCATAAATTTTATTTGTCATAATTCTACATGCTCCACATGAATCTCTTTTTCCAGCCATTCTTCACCAATTTGTGCAAAACTTTGGCTGCTGGCTGTTGTGTAAAAACGGTGATGGAGTGGTCCGGCATCGCGACCACGATTGATTTCAAAATAATTAAGTAAGACTGAGATATCCCGTACGCACTCTGCCCCACTATCGATAAGTTGAACCTTGGGCCCCATGACATTTTGAATAATAGGTCTGAGCAGTGGATAATGGGTACAACCCAAAATCAGGCTATCTACCTTTCCAACCAAGGGACGCAGGGTTTCATAGACCACTTTCTTGGTGACACTGGTTGACAGGGCACCAGACTCCACCAAGGGAGCAAACTTGGGACAGGCCAAACTCTCCACCTGTAAGTCCGGATCCAAATCATGGATTTTCTGACGGTAGATGTCTGAGTGTACCGTCATGGGTGTTCCAATCACTCCGATTTTCCCACCTTGGCTAGACTTGATAGCTGCCGAAGCTCCTGGCAAAATCACACCTAGGACAGGAATATCTAGTTGAGCCTTGATTTCTTCCCAGACGACCGCAGTCGCTGTATTACAAGCAATGACAATCATTTTGACATCCTTGGTCAAAAGAAAGTTGACCAACTG
This sequence comes from Streptococcus mitis, assembly GCF_047464965.1. Lineage (GTDB taxonomy): Bacteria > Bacillota > Bacilli > Lactobacillales > Streptococcaceae > Streptococcus > Streptococcus mitis_DU. The sequence goes on along the minus strand of NZ_JASHAT010000006.1, from coordinate 74,050 downwards.
CCAAGTATATTCACGAATTTGCTCAGCAGGACGGGGCCCGTAAGGCGCGCGTGCCGAATCTCCAATATAGACGATTTCTTCATGGGGAAGTTGGCGCATGAGCTCGCGCACAACGGTCAAGCCCCCGACACCCGAATCCAAAAAACCAATTGGTCGATTATCCATACAGTCTTCTTTCTAGTCTTTTTTCTGATTGATAGTTCATTATGATTACTTGTCTTTATGAACTGAAGAACAACTTCATCAACAACTATCTCTCTTAATCATAATCAAATATCAATAGAATGCAAGGAAAAAGTCTCATCCCTAAACCCTTAGCCAACATAGTGAGAAGTCTGGAACTTTCATCCCAGACTTTTCCTTATTTATTTTTTCTTTTTATTGTTAGCAAGGGCCGCCTTTTGTTGGCGGATGATTTGGTGGTAAACTTGTTGTACCTTAGCTTCGCTTGGTTTTTGACCATTTGCACTCAAAAGAGTACGAACTGCTTCAGCATTCAAACGTGGGTTGTCAGCGAATTCTTTTTCAATTTGCTTACGAACCAAGTACATTCCTCCAAGAGCTCCTCCTAGAAAAGCTAGCACAATCAATACAATTGCTAAAAGTAAATCCATCATTTTTCTCCTGTTTCTTTTTGAGTCTCTTTCATTATACCACAAACTAGCCACCCTGACTAGTTTGTTTTACGCTTTCAGGGATGGAATAAACAGCAAAAAGAACCCTGCTTTTCTGCAAAAGAGGGCTCCTTACTGAGTTTATACTCAATGAAAATCAAAGAGTAAACTAGGACGCTAGCCGCAGGTTGCTCAAAACACTGTTTTGAGGTTGCAGATAGAGCTGACACGGTTTGAAGAGATTTTCGAAGAGTATTAATTTCATATTTCTGCCTATCCATTTATACTAATAAAAGACTGAGACACCAGATCTCAGCCTTTTTCTTTATCCCAAAACCAATTCATCACTGACCAGACTTTGACCACTATTTTTCTGGAAGAGATGCATGAGATTTTCAACCGTCAGATGCTTTTTCTCCTCTCCCTTGACATCCACCACTATCTTACCCTGATAGAGCATAATGATACGATTGCCGTACTCAATCGCATGGTTCATATCGTGGGTAATCATCAAAGTCGTCAACTGATGGTGTTCCACAATCTTTTGCGTCAAGTCCATCACCATTTGACTCGTTTTCGGATCAAGCGCCGCAGTGTGTTCATCCAAAAGCAAAAGTTTAGGTTTCACCAGAGCTGCCATGACTAGGGTCAAGGCCTGTCTTTGTCCTCCTGAAAGGTATTGGGTATCCACTTTCAAGCGATTTTCAAGGCCAATATTCAACTCTTTCAAGGCCTCTTGGAACTGGATTCTCTCCTTCTCCTTCACGCCCCAACCAAGCCCTCTCTTCTGCCCACGTCTCAAGGCAATAGCCATATTCTCCTCAATCGTCAAACGAGAAGCTGTTCCCATCTTAGGATCTTGAAAAACACGGGCAATATCCTTGGCTCTCTTTCTTACACTAAGATTTTTAATGGATTTGCCTGCCAATAAAAGGTCCCCTTCATCCACCGATAGATTGCCAGCCAAGATATTCATCAAAGTGGATTTCCCTGCTCCATTTCCACCAATCACAGAGATAAAATCTCCCTCTTCAACCTCTAAATCTAATCCTTTGAGGACATGGTTCTCATTGACCGTCCCTGCTTCAAATGTTTTGTGAATATTTTCAAGTGTTAACAAACTTGCCATAACTTTCTCCTCCTATTCATTTCTCAATTTCAGACCACGAATCTTTAATCTCTTTTGCAATTCTGGTGCAAATAAAACTAAGGCTAACAAGATTGCATTAAAGAGACGAACTAGGTTTTGATCTAGATTTGGAATTTCATAGATATTTAAAATAATCAAACGGTAAACAATAGCACCGATTCCGATGGATAATAAGCGACTTCCAATGGTCAAGTCGTGTATCAAAACTTCCGCAATAATAACTGCACTCAAACCAACAACAATGGTTCCTGTCCCAGAAGTCACATCTGAAAATCCATCATTTTGGGCAAACAAGGAACCACATAAGGCAATCAAGCCGTTTGAAATCATGTAACCAACAATCTTCATGGTGTCTACATTAACCCCATTGGCCTCACTCATCGGAATATTGTCCCCAGTCGAACGCAAGACCAAGCCAATCTCTGTCTTCATCAAAAGAGTCAAGACCAAACAAACAAGTAAGAGACAGGCCAAACTAAGTGAGAAAACAGCTTCTTCAGTTGTCAGCCCCAAGCTCGCCAATTGTTTAAAGACGGTTGCAGAATCTCCCAAGGAAAGATTAGGCACGCTTCCCATGATTTTAATATTGATTGAATAAAGCCCTGTCAAGGTCACAATACCTGTCAAGAGAGCTGGAATTTTCATCTTGGTGTGGAGCATTCCTGATACTAGACCTGCTACCATACCTGCAAACAAAGCAAGTAAAGTCGCAATCCAAGGATTTGTCCCTGCCTGTATCTGAGATACGACGACAGCAGCCCCCAGTGGAAAGGCTCCTTCAGCAGTCATATCCGCAATATCCAAAATACGGAAAGTCAAGTAGACCCCAATCGCCATAATCGACCACAACAAACCTTCTGATAAACTAGATAATACAAAATTCATCTCAAACCTCCTTATTCCTTGCCTTCTAACTTACTAATATCAATTCCCAATGCATCTGCCATTTCTTGATTGGTATGCAATTCCAGTTTTTCAGGCAACTCAACTGCTATATTTTCTGGTTTCTCACCTTTTAAGACACGAATCAACATGCGGGCTGTCTGCCGTCCCAATTCTTCATAATTGGTTCCGTAGTTATACAAGCCACCAACAGCAATCATTTCTGTTGAACCACCGAATACTGGAACTTTGTGTTTAATAGAAACCTGCTTAACTGTTTCCATGGTTGACGAAATGATATTATCCGTTGGGACAAAAACCATATCCACCTCTGCCATCAAGCTTTCTGCTGCAGCCTTGACGTTGTTACTGTCCAAGATTGTTTTTTCAACAACGGTAAAGCCTTTTTCTTCCAAAAGGCGCTTAGCTTCATCCTTTTGGACAACTGAGTTTGGCTCGCTCTGAGTATAAAGAATTCCAATCGTTTTTGCTTTTGGCAACACTTTCTTTATCAAATTGATTTGGGTTGAAATGGCATCTGATGACTGGTCACTTGTCCCAGTTACATTGCCCCCAGGGTGTTCTCTTGACTCAACCAACTTGGCACTGACAGGATCTGTTACCGCTGAAAAAATAACCGGTGTCGTTTGTGTTGTATTAGCCAAGCTCTGAGCAGAAGGCGTTGCGATAGCTAGAACTACATCACTAGATTCTGCTAGTTGCTGGGAAATCGTTTTTAGATTTCTTTGTTCTCCCTGTGCATTTTGCAAATCAATCTCGATATTTTTCCCTTCAGCATAGCCTTGCTTGGCAAGCTCATCCACAAACCCTTCTCTAGTAGCGTCTAAGGACTGGTGGGTAATAAATTGCGAAATACCGATACGAAACACATCTTTTTTCTTATCTGCCTTCAACTGATGCAAACTAATCAGAGAGGTCAAGAGAATCCCCACTACCAAGAGAGGGGCTAGTAATTTTCGAACAACTTTCATAATGAAACTCCTTCTCAGAAAAGATAAAACAAAAAACCGCCTAGATACTATCTAAACGGATGCTTGAAATAAGCTAACAAGTTACAACTTAGCTAGTCCATTTAGATATTCATCTATATGGACCACAATCAAAAATCTTAGCCACATAGATACAAACAAATTGCTTGAACTGTTTGCATCCATGGTGACATGTCTACAAACACTATCTAAAGTAGCTAAAGTAAAAGTTTTGATTCATCGTTACAGCTTGTTTCTTATTCATTTCTTTTTCTGCTTTCTTTTTTGATGTTTCCTATCTTACCACCTTTTTCATTAGCTGTCAAGAATATTTCAGAATTTTTTAAAATTTTTCGAAAATTCTTTCAAGGAGCTTTCAAAGACTTTCAAATCAGTCCAACAAAAAAAGGTTTATAATTTCCATAAAAGTTGACATGGAAATTATAAAACCATTATTAGTTTAACCCTTGTTGATAACGTGCCAATTCGGCTTGGTTAGCCCAAACATAGTGACCTGGACGGATTTCTACCATAGATGGCTTATCTGTCTCATAATCATGTTGATCTGGATCATATACTTTCAAGACCTTCTTGCGTTCCAAGATTGGATCTGGGATAGGTACCGCTGAAAGCAAAGCCTGAGTATATGGATGAATTGGATTGTTAAACAATTCTTCTGTTTCTGCAACCTCTACAATAACACCCTTGTAAATAACCGCGATACGATCTGAAATAAAGCGAACAACCGACAAGTCATGGGCGATGAAGAGATAGGTCAAACCAAGTTCTTTTTGGAATTTTTTGAGCAAGTTCAAGACTTGAGCACGCACAGAAACGTCCAAGGCTGAAATGGGCTCATCCGCAATAACAAAGTCTGGTTGCATGACCAAGGCACGGGCAATACCGATACGTTGACGTTGACCACCTGAGAATTCATGAGGGTAACGAGTCAAGTGCTCAGCAAGAAGGCCCACTTCACGGATAATATTTTTAACTTTCTCTTTACGTTCTTCTTCATCCTTGAACAGATGATGATTGTAAAGACCTTCAGAAATAATATAATCAACAGTCGCACGTTCATTCAAACTTGCAGCAGGGTCTTGGAAAATCATCTGGATTCGACGAATCAATTCCGCAGCTTGTTCACGCGATTTCTTACCATTAATCTTTTGACCTTCAAAAATGATATCTCCATTACTTGTATCATTGAGACCGATGATAGCACGACCAATAGTTGTTTTCCCACTACCTGACTCACCTACAAGCGAGAAAGTTTCTCCCTTGTTGATAAAGAAGTTAGCATTTTTAACTGCGACAAACTTCTTACTTCCTTCACCGAAGGAAATTTCTAAATCTTTGATTTCTACTAATTTTTCAGACATTTCCTTCCTCCTAGTCTGCCAGATGGGCAAATCCCATTTTATCACGGATCTTATCGTGAAGATTTGCAATCACAGCTGGTTTTTCTACTTTTGGAGCATCCTCATGAAGAAGCCAAGTTTTAGCCCAATGCGTCTCTGATACTGAGAATTGAGGAGCTTTTTGTTCGAAGTCAATCTGCATTGCATAGTCTGAACGCAAGGCAAAGGCATCCCCTTTCAAGTCAGTATAAAGTGACGGAGGTGTTCCTGGGATTGAGTAAAGATCCCCTTTATCATCAGCAAGCTGAGGCAAGCTAGACAAGAGACTCCATGTATATGGATGGCGAGGGTCATAGAAGACTTCCTCAACAGTTCCATACTCAACGATTTCTCCTGCATACATAACTGCTACCTTATCTGCAATACTTGCTACCACACCAAGGTCGTGGGTGATAAAGATTGTTGTGAAATGGTACTCGTTTTGTAAAGATTTTAGCAAATCAATAATCTGAGCTTGGATGGTCACATCCAAGGCTGTCGTTGGCTCATCACAGATCAAGACATCAGGTCGGCAGGCAAGGGCAATAGCAATAACGATACGTTGACGCATTCCTCCAGAATATTGGAATGGGTATTCATCAAAACGTCTATCTGCGTCTGGAATCCCAACCTTATTCATGTAGTCAATCGCCAATTCTTTCGCTTCTTTAGCTGTTTTTCCTTGGTGTTTTACAATAACTTCTGTAATCTGACTACCAATTGTTTTAATTGGGTCCAAACTAGTCATTGGATCTTGGAAGATAGTCGCAATCTTAGCGCCACGAATTTGTTCCCAATCCTTGTGAGAAGATAAAGCTGTCAAATCTTGACCACGGTAGTCAATGCTACCTTGGGCAATGCGACCATTTTCTTCAAGCATACCTGTGAAAGTCTTTGTCAAAACAGATTTTCCTGATCCTGACTCACCTACCAAGGCTAATACTTCTCCTTCAACTAGTTCAAGGGAAACGCCGCGAATGGCTGTCAATACTTTGTCACGAACGTCAAATTCCACGACAATATCGCGAGCAGTCAAAATTACATTTTTTTCTTTTGTCATTTCTACTCCTATCTATGTGTACGTGGATCACTAGCATCCGCTAAGTTTTGACCAACTACGAAAAGGGATAAGGATACCAAGACAAGAGTTGTCAATGGAATCCAGAAGAGGTATGCATTTGTCGTTACGTTCTGAGAGTAATCTGAAATCAAACGACCTAAACTTGGAACTGTAATCGGCAATCCAAGTCCAAAGAATGAAAGGAAAGCTTCGTATGAGATAAAGGCTGGAAGCATTTGAGATGTCGTCGTAACGATAACAGATACCAATTGTGGCATAATGTTTTTTACAACAATCTTAAAGGTTGGTGTTCCAAGTGTACGTGAAGCAAGGTTATACTCCAAGTCACGATAACGCATGATCTGAATACGAATTGAGTAAGCAATACCAATCCAAGTAGTCACACTCATAGCAAAAATCAGATTCCAGAATCCAGCTCCGATTGAGTAAGTCAAGACAATGACAATCAAAAGAGATGGGATGTTTGAGATGACATTATAAACTTCCATCATCACACGGTCAACTGATTTTGAAATTCCCCAAATACCACCGACAAAAACACCGATAACCAAGTTAATCACTGTCGCAATCACAGAAATGAGGATAGAGTTACGAGCTCCGAACCAGACACCGTCAAAGAGAGATTTACCGTTACTGTCTGTACCGAACCAATGCTCAGCATTTGGCTTGATATAACGAGCACTAAAGTCGTTTACTTTGCTGACATCATTGAAATCAAACTTAGAAAACATTGGGTAGATGAAACTCATCAAAATGATAGCTACCAAGATTCCCAACATGACTACAGTTGATTTCTTCTTCATAAATTGTCTAAACACTGAGCCCCAGTATGAATAGGCTGGCGCATCAATGGCTTCAGAGGCAAAATCGTCACGTTTTACGAACTGAAATTTTTCTTTATCGATTGTAGACATTATTTGCCTCCTTTCTCAGTCAATTTAATACGTGGGTCAATAATAGTCATCCAAATATCTCCCAAAAGAAGTGAGAAGATAGAAATACATGTAAAGATGAAGACAAGACCTACGACCATAGAGTTATTAGATGCTTTTACAGAGTCAATCAACATTTTACCCATACCTGGGAAAGCGAAGACTGTTTCAGTAAGGGTTGCACCACCGATAACCCCGATAACAGCACCAGGAATTCCTGAAACCAGCGGAACCATGGCATTTTTAAAGATGTGTTTGTTTGAAATTTCTTTTTCAGACAAACCTTTTGCACGAGCAAAACGAACAAAGTCCTGTGATTGCAAGTCAATCATGTAACGACGAATCCAAATAGCTGTACCAGGAGCACCCAATAAACCAAGGATAACTGCTGGTAAAACATACGAACGCCAATCTCCAGCACCCAAGATAGGGAATGAATCTGGAAGACCAATTGATGATCCAATCAAACGAACAATGTAAACCAAGGCAATGGTTGGAAGGGCCATCAAGAAGGTCAAAAACCCTGTTGAGAAGCTATCAATCCAAGTATTCTTGAAGCGAGCCATAGCTGAACCAAGTGGCACGGCAATCGCATAAGAAATCACCAAACCAATCAATCCAACGACTGCAGAGCTAGCAATCATAGAAGGATATTGGTAGTTGCTTTCAGTTGCAGTATATGGGTCATCTTTCCCATAGTTAGCTACTTCACGAGAATCAGCCTGACTAGGCGATTTGTAGGTTCTTGAGTAGATATTAACTGAAGATGTTTTCTTACCAGTTGGGAATTGCACTTCTGATGTCTTAGTTTGACCTTGTCCTTGTGTGATAACTTGAAGCACAGGAGTATTAGCATAAGTTGGATATGAATCACCCAAATTCAAGTTCACAAAGTTTTGGTGAACAAATGGGAACTGACTATTGAAGTACAAGAGGTACTTGTGTTTAGTCCCTGAACCTACCAGAGACCAGCCGATAGCGGGATCATTTTCAAAACGCAAATAACGCTCCAAATTTGGATTTTCTGGGTCCTGAATCTTGTTTGTGTGGTCGATATCAAGCAAGTTTGCATAGAATTTAAACACACGTTCAAAAATTGGAATTTCACGTGTAGCGTAGAATTGGCCACTTTCAGTAAATTCTCCCAGGGTCCAACCATGACCGATTTGTTTGATGTATTTTTCATAGATAGCCTTGTTGGTATCATTGGCTTCAACTGTTACAGAAGCATCCATCTGGCTAGCTTTTTCTTGCAACTCTTTGGTATCGTAGTACTCGATATAGCCCATACGCTCATAAACGGTATTCTCATAGTTATCACGTTTATCAGCAGTTGTCGCAATCTTGTTATAGTTGGTATCCTGTTTGAAAATCAATTTTCGAGGAACCATTGTATAGATAATCGTGTAAGTCAAGGTTGTTACTAAGAAGATAGAAACCAATGACCGCAAGACACGCATAAAAATATATTTCTTCATATCGTTTCCTTTTTAAATCCCAAAAGAACCTTCTCCTCATGGAGAGAAAGTTCCCTTGAGAGTTATTTATTTAACGTGTTTAGTCAATTCTTTTTGAACTTTTTCGTTTGATTCTTTTTTCTCTTTAATCCATTTCTCACGAGCTTGTTCATAATCAGCCTTTGTTACAACTTTGTCTTGTAACTGAATATATTTGAAGTAGAGATTTGAACCTTTGTCTCCAGATTGGCTATAAGAAGCTGAGAATGGTACAACACGAGAAATGAATGGTGCAGCACCACTAGAAGACATAGCTGGTAAGAAGAGTGAACTGTCTGTCAACCAAGCTTGAGCAGCAGCATATTTTTCATAACGTTTGTTAAGATCACTTGTTTCTTTTCCAGCTTCATCAAGCAATTTATCGTAATCTTTCACACCAACTTTAGCTGCAGCTGCATTTGATGGGTCATCATACCCCATATAAGTTTTCGTTTGCTCACTATTAGTTGATTTAAGGATATCAAGGTAAGTTGATGGATCTTCATAGTCAGGATTCCATCCAACCGCACCTGAAAGATCCCAATCCTCAGCTGCCGCATTAGCAGCATAATAAGTCGCATTAAAGAATTCATCTTTAGAAATTTGTTGAATATCGATGACAACATTTTCTTCGCCTAAAACTTTTTCAACTGATTGTTTGAACGACTGAATCCGTGCGACAAAGTTTTTAGAGGTTTGGTCTACTGGAACATCCAAGTGGATAGGGAATTTCACACCTTCTGCTTCCAGAGCAGTTTTAGCTTTAGCAAATTCTGCTTTAGCTTTGTCAGCGTTAAAGAGACCGTCTTGACCATCAGCAAAGTTTACATCTTTCCACTCATCTCCATAAGTCTTAACTTTTTCAGCAACCAAGTCACCGAAAGTTTTTTCGCCTGCAGTCACAAAGTCTGGTTTCACAAATAAATTACGAACTGCGAGAGGAGCACCTTCTTTACCGTTAACTTGAGCAGAATAACCTGTACGGTCAAAGGCAAAGTTCAAGGCTTGGCGGAAGTCTTTGTTAAGAAGAGCTTTCTTAGTAGATGTTTTCTCTTCATCTGTCGTTTTAGATGTATATTTGTAATTTTGTCGATCGATATTTACACCTAAACCTCCAATACCAGCTCCTGACGGAGTGTAGAAAATATTATCCTTGTATGACTCCTCTACCTTTGAGAAGTTTGAACTTGTTGGGTAAAGACGAGCAAAACTATAAGCTCCACTTGTAAAGTTACGCTCAAGTGATTCTTGGTCCGAACCATCAAAATATGCAAGTGTTGCTGTATCTAAATGAACATTCTCTTTATCCCAGTACTGCTCGTTCTTAGCAAATTCGATAGAAGATTTAGCAGTCAAACCTTTAAGCAAGAAAGGTCCATTATATAGCAATGATGTAGGATCTGTCGCTTTAGCAAAATCAGAGCCTTTTGATTTTTCAAATTCTTCGTTTAATGGCCAGAAAATTGAATAAACCATCTTAGAGTTCCAGTAAGGTTCTGGTTGGTTCAAAGTATACTCAAGAGTATAGTCATCAACCGCTTTAACACCTACTGTAGAGAAATCTTTTGAATTCCCAGCCAAATAATCAGATAAACCTTTAACAGAAGTTTCAGCTAGATATAGAGCTTCTGATTTCTTATCTGCCGCATGTTTCAATCCATTCACGAAGTCTTTAGCAGTCACTTCGGCATATTCTTCACCATCGGATGTCATCCATTTGACACCTTTACGAATTTTGTAGGTATATGTCAATCCATCTTTTGATACAGACCAGTCTTCTGCAACCGCAGGAGTCAAATTCCCGTATTTGTCATTTGTGAAGAGGCCATCGATCCCGTTTGAAGTAGCCACTTTCGTACTCTCTTTTCCAGAAATAATATAATCTAATGTTTCTGGGTCAGCCGAATAGACATAGCCATAGGTTTTTGGAGCTGTCGAATCAGATGATTTTGAATTCCCACAAGCTACTAACACACCTGTTGCCAATAAAGCAACTCCTGCTGCAACAAAGACTCTACTTTTTTTCATTTATTTACTCCTCTGATAAAGTATAGGTTATCATCAATTATACCATAGATTTCAAGAAAAGTAAACGAATTTTCAGAATATTTAGGCTTATTGACACAAAAAATCTGAAAAAGCTATTGACTGAAAATCATTTTCAAGGTATAATAATAAACGTTAAGGCGGTATAGCCAAGTGGTAAGGCACGGCTCTGCAAAAGCTTGATCGTCGGTTCAAATCCGTCTACCGCCTTCTATAACTTGATTTATCAGGTTTCACATGAACAGAAAGCCCAATTTGAAGGGCTTTTTTCTTTTTCTTTGGATAAATAAGGATAGATTTAGAAAAGTTTTGGGGCGGATTTGGGGACTGAGTTTTTCGAGGATACTATTCCCTTTTAAAATCAACTGAAAAAAGCTTTGTCACGCATGATGACAAAAGCCTCTAGTTTACTCTGTTTCTTCTTCTATTTCAACTTCGGTAATTTGGACTTTTACCTTGGTAACACGTCCATTTTTCACTTTATCATTGGTTAGGATAAGCTGTTTGTTTTGGCTTACCAACTCATAGCCGAGCTTTTCAGTCGTTGGAATGGTCCCCACTCCTGTCAAATAGTAACCAGCGATGGTATCAACGTCATCACTTTCCAGTTCAACATCAAAGTAGTCATTAAAATCATTGAGATTCATGGTACCTTGAACAATATAAGTATCTTCTCCAATTTTATGAACTTCGATTTCAGCCTTATCTGTTTCGTCATCGATTTCCCCAACGATTTCCTCTAAGAGGTCTTCAAGTGTCACCAAACCAGCCATTCCACCGTATTCATCTAACAAAATCGCCATTTGTCTTTGGGTATTGCGTAATTCTTTTAACAAGTCATCCACAAAAATAGTTTCAGGAACAAAAAGAGGATCTTGTAAGATTTTCTTCCAAACAATATTGTCAAAACCGTCCACAAAGCCCGCATTAAGGAGACTCTTGGTATGAATAATCCCAATCACATTGTCCTTATCCCCATCATAGACAGGGATACGAGAATAATTTTGTTTTAAAATACTTTGGATGATGGTTTGACTATCATCCTGAATATCTACCATAAAGGCATCCGTTCGAGGAACCATGACTTCTCTGGCCATTAATTCGTCCAGTGAAAAGATTCCTTGTAACATTTCAATTTCGTCAGCATCTAGTGTTTCTTCACTATTTGTCAACATGTACTCAATTTCATCACGGGTCATTTTTTCATCAGCATCGTCAAAGGTCATAGGAGTCAAGCGACTCAAGAGATTGGTAGATGCAGACAAGAGCCAAACAAAGGGACTAACTAGTTTCCCAAGCCCAATGATAACTGGCGCTGTACGAATCGCCAAGGCATCCTTTAGATTAAGAGCGATTCTCTTAGGATACAATTCCCCAAAAACGATGGAAATATAAGTCAAAAATGCTAAAGATAGAAAACTTGCAACGGCATAAGCTGTTTCGCCATTTCCAAGCCAAGATGCAATTTCTCGTCCCAGAGTTTCTGCCAAACTCGCCCCTGATAAGATCGTAATCAGGGTAATCCCTACTTGAATGGTTGATAAAAAGTGGTTAGGATTTTCTAGTACCTTCAGCAGACGGATATAGCGTCTATCTCCTTCTTCTGCCTTTTGTTCAACACGCGCACGGTTAAGTGAAACCATGGCCATTTCTGTGGCTGAGAAAAAGGCATTTAATACCGTCAAAATAAACAATAAAACAAATTGTAGCAACAAATTCTGACTACTTGGGTCTTCCATAGTTCTTCTCCTAAAATAGTATCTTATCCTTTATTATATCACAAAATGTAGTCCAGTACATATTATTTTTTCTCATACTCTTCGAAAATCTCTTTAAACCACGTCAGCTTCATCTGCAACCTCAAAGCTGTGCTTTGAGCAACCTGTGGCTAGCTTTCTAGTTTGCACTTTGATTTTCATTTAGTATCAGTGTCTATTGTAGCCCTGCTTAGACTAGTAAGAAAGAACTCCTATATCCACAAGTGACATAGGAGTTTATTTTGTATTTTACTGAGTAACCGTTACTTCTCCAGTTCGGTAATCCAGTTGAAGTCCCTTTTGAACATTGGGAACTAGAACATTGAATTCCAATTCTCCGTCTGAAGACTTGGCTTCAATCTGTGAAGCTGAAGGAACTAAATCCTCGTTTGAAGCATAATAAAGGGTTACACGGTAACGGACACGCTTGTTTTTATCCAAGGCTTTACGTACCATACTTTCATAGTAGTTTTGACCAGTCGAATCCTCGGCTTGCGCCTGATTTGCCCAGGCTGTTTGAACAGCAATGTTTTTAGGATTGCTTGTCGAGGCATCAAAACCATCCAAGCCACCGATTAAGGCGTAGCCTAACAAGTGACCTCTATCGACCGCATGGGTATAAGTACCCTTTAGATTCTTAACCTGATGCCAGCCTGGAGGAGTCCATGAAGTCGAACCGTTCCCAGTTTCTTCACGATTCTTATACTGTCGTGTTGCCTTAGACAAGAGGGCATTGGCTACAGTTGGCACAGTTTCCTTACCAACTGTCTTTGTTTTGTTATCAGCGTAAGGTTTACTTGAAACTTTGGCATCTAGGTTTGTTTTATTGCCATTGACGATAAAAGCACCTGCTCCATTCCACTCAAGACTCCCTTTTATTTGACTCTTGACTGCATCTGTTAAGACACTTTCTGCCAATTCTTGACTAGGAGCTTCAGACGCTTGTTTTTTCTGACTAAGCTTGGTTTTGGGACTATTAGCTGTCGACTGCATCTGCTTGATATAATAGCTTCCCGCAGATAAAAGCAATAACACTAGCAGTCCGATCAGTGTCTGTCTTGTTTTTTTATCCATTTTTCTCCTTATCTCTAGAAAAAGACTGGTTCTCCAGCCTAATTTCCTGTAAATTTATGAATCAATTCCTGCCATTTTGCTGGAGACAGGATAGCCCATGGATCTTGACCCTTGCCCAAGATTCCATAACCTACCATTAAGCCGATACCTAGGGCTAGAGCACCTAAAAACAGTACCAAAATGACTAGAAGTAAACGCTTGATTACGTAGCTTGATTTCTTATTCATCTTCATCACTTGCCTCAATCCGCTGAATCTTAGCACCTAGCTGTGCCAACTTCTCATGAAAACGGTAGTAACCTCTATCCAAGTGAACCAATTTACCAACTACAGTTTCTCCTTGTGCTACCAAACCTGTCAAAATCAAGGCTGCGCTGGCACGAAGGTCAGTCGAAAGAACTTCTGCCCCCTGCAAAGCTTGTCCACCAACAATACGAGCTGTATCACGGATAATCTCAGAATGCAAGCCCATGCGACGCATTTCTTCTAAGTGCTGGAAACGATTTTCAAAAACTGTCTCCACCATAGTTGATTCGCCTTTTGCGACGGTCATCAAGGCTGTAAATTGGGCCTGCATATCTGTTGGAAATCCTGGGTGGGGCAAGGTTTTTACATGAACAGCTTTTAGATTTTCTAGTTGAGAGCGAACTCGAATTCCTTCAGTCTCCTCTGTCACTTCCACTCCCATTTCAAGCAATTTGGCAATCAAGGGACGGTTGTGCTCCCAGACAGCGTCTTTAATCAAGATATCACCACCAGTCATGGCAGCAGCTACCATAAAGGTTCCTGCTTCGATACGGTCTTGGACTACATTGTGAGTCGTACCATGAAGTTTCTCAACACCGGTAATGGTAATGGTCTCTGTACCAGCACCCTTAACCTTGGCTCCCATTTCATTGAGGAGAATGGCTAGGTCAACAATCTCAGGCTCACGCGCAGCATTTTCAATCACTGTCACCCCATCAGCCAGGGTAGCCGCCATCATCAAGTTCTGCGTTGCACCAACACTTGGAAAGTCCATATATATATGAGCGCCATGCAAGCGTTCTGCCTTGGCTTCGATGTAACCAGCTGTCTGACTAATCTTAGCCCCCATAGCTTCCAGACCTTTCAAATGAAGATCAATAGGACGGCTACCAATCGTACAACCACCTGGCATGGATACCTTAGCATGACCTACACGAGCAAGAATTGGTCCCAAGACAACGATAGATGCACGCATCTTGCTGACATACTTGTAAGGAGCTTCCTCAGTGATATCGCCAGTCGCATCCACCTCGACAAGATGAGCTTCCTCATCAAAATCCACCTTGGCATTCAAACCACGAACCACCTGATTCATCGTGAAAACATCTGACAAGATAGGAACGTTCTGCAAAACAGTCTTTCCTTCACTGGCTAGAATAGTCGCTGCCAACAAGGGCAAGACTGCATTCTTTGCTCCTTCGATCGTAACACTTCCTACCAGACGATTATCGTCACCTTGAACCACAATTTTTTCCATACTTATTTCCTTTACATTTGATTTTATAATAATCCTCTAAGCGCTTCTTGCCACAACTGATATAGGCTGATAAAGAAAGAACTCATGATATAGCCCATTACAATGCTGAAAAAGGCTACTAGTAAACGAACTTTTCTTGTATTCTCAGCTGTCACTTTTAAAACCTTTTCCCATCTAACAAGATCCTTTAAAAGGTAAAAACTCACATAAATAAAGAGCATGTGACTGCTTAGAGTGAATAATAATTGAACCATTTGACTATTATACCATCTTCTCTGTTTGTGCGCTAGTTTGGAAACTTAACTTAAAACTAGGGATTGTTTTTCAAGTAATCAATTGCATCTTGTAGAGTTTTAACAGGCACGATTTTCATATCCGTCTTGATTGTTTTGGCTGCTTCCAGGGCTGTTTGGTAGTTGTTTTTAGCATCAGGATGTGCTTTTTGTTCTTCTTCGCTAACAGGGTTATCTGGGGCAAAGAAAATAGCAGCACCTTCTCTAGCCGAAGCAACAACTTTCTTATCAATACCTCCAATATCCCCCACATTCCCATCACGGTCAATGGTACCTGTACCGGCAACGATACGGCCATTTCGAAGGCCAGGGTCAGCTATTTGGGTATAGATGGCCAGACTAAACATGAGACCTGCACTTGGTCCACCGATACCAGCTGTTGAAAAGCGAATTGGGACATCACTGGTCACTTCTGTACGGTCAATCAAGCCGATTCCAATCCCATTTTTTCCATTTTCTAGAGTAATGATTTTTCCTTCTGCAGACTTGGTTTGCCCATCCTCTTCATAAGTTACCTTGACGGAGTCCCCTAGTTTTTGAGAATTGACGTAATCAATCAAGTCTTTGGAACTATCAAAGGTTTGATCATTGACTGCTGTGACCGTATCAGAGATATTGAGAATCCCTTTAAAGGTAGAATTATCCGTCACAGTTAAGACATAAACCCCAAGGTATTTGAGTTCGATATCTTTACCAGCTGTTTTTAGCCCTTGATATTTTGCCATATTTTGCGATGTTTGCATGTAGAATTGATTAATCCGCATAAATTCAACATCAGAAGAGCCACCTGTAGTCTCTTGGGCACTACGAATATCTGTAAAAGGCGTCAACCACGCATAAATCATATGGGCTAAAGTAGCGTGCTGGACACCAACCGTAACGAATTGATAGGCACCAGCTTCCTTATCTTCTGTGTCATTTACTTTAAGGACTTGGCGAATATCTTCCGAACCACCTGGAACTTCTATATAATAGGGCAAGGGCACTACAAATGCCAAGAAAGTCACAATTAAGGCCGCAATGACATATAAGGGCCATCTAATCTTTTTTTTCATTTCTTATTTCCTCCAAAATACTCTCGGGAACATAGCAAGCAATATCCTGACCAAACTTCAAAAGCTCTCTAACACCGGATGAACTGAGATAGAGATGTTCAGGTCGACTATGTAAATAAATGGTCTCTATATTAGGAGACAGCTGATGGTTGTAGTAATCAAAACTGGCTTCATATTGCAAATCCGCTGCATTCCTCAACCCCCGCACTAGACAAGTAGCCCCCAGTCTTTTTGCAACATCAACCACCAATTCATCATGAGAAGACACAACTTCAACATTTTCCAAATGTTTCAAAGCCATTTCTAGCCCTCGTTTACGATTTTCGATAGGGAGAAATCCTTGTTTGTGAGGATTAAAAAAAATACCCACATAGAGCTTATCAAAGAGTTTGCTAGCCCGTTCAATGATATCCAGATGCCCGTTTGTCATCGGATCAAATGAGCCTGTGAATAAGCCAATCTTATCTGACATAGACTGTCACCTTACTAATTCCATAAATCTTTTCCTTCCAGATGCCCAGGCAGGCAATTTCTTCTGGAAGTTCAACGGCCTTATCTGTCTCACACACGACCATGACATCTTCAGAAAAAAGGTCTCTCTCAGCCATTTTTTCAATATCTGCTACGATTTGTTCCTTGGCATAAGGAGGGTCTAAGAAAATGAGATTAAATTTCCCAGATACCTGTTCCAATGCCCTTTCTGCATCCATCTTGAGTAGTTGAAATTTTCCAACTTCCTTGGTCATCTGAATATTTTCAGCCACGATAGCCTGAGCCTTACGGTCTCGCTCCACCAAAACAGCACTGGACATGCCACGTGAGACTGCCTCGATAGATAAACCACCACTACCTGCATAAAGGTCCAAGACTCGTCCCCCTTCAAAGTAGGGACCAATCATGTTAAAAATGGCGCCCCTAACCTTATCCGAAGTAGGTCTTGTCGTCTTGCCTTCTAGTGTCTTGAGGGGACGTCCCCCATAGATTCCTGATACGATTTTCATACCGTTTATTATACCAAATTATGGGCAAAAAGAGAAAGAAAACCGAACCTTGCGGTTCGATTCTCTACAAAATATTTTCGTAAGTATCGCGGACTTCTTGAGGCCAAACACTTGTTTGCACTTCCCCAATATGTTTCTTGCGAAGTAGGAACATGGCCATCCGAGATTGTCCAATTCCTCCACCGATTGTCAATGGGAATAGGCCATTCAACAAAGCCTTGTGCCATTCCAATTCCAAGCGGTCTTCATCACCTGTGATGGCAACCTGACGGCGAAGCGTTTCTTCATCTACACGGATTCCCATAGAAGACAACTCAAAGGCTCCACCTAGAGATTCATTCCAGACAAGAATATCACCATTTAGACCCTTGTAGCCATTTTCAGATTCGCTTGTCCAGTCATCATAGTCTGGTGCACGTCCATCGTGCGGTTTACCGTCTGGTAATTCACCACCGATACCAATCAAGAAGACAGCACCAAATTCTTTACAGATAGCATTTTCACGTTCTTTCGGTGTCAAGTCTGGGTAGCGTTCTACCAACTCTTCTGTATGGATGAAAGTGATTTGTTTTGGCAAGACAGACTCGATGTCATAGCGAGCTTCTACTGCTAGCTCAGTCAATCGAATAGCCTTGTAAATCTTTTCAACTGTTTCTTTTAGATAAGCGATGTTACGTTTACCATTTGGAATGACTTTTTCCCAGTCCCACTGGTCAACATAAACAGAGTGGGTCGCATCCAACGAATCTTCGTCTGGACGAAGGGCCTTCATGTGGACGAAGAGACCTTCACCCTCACCGAAACCAAAACGAGCCAAAGTATGGCGTTTCCATTTGGCAAGTGAATGCACCACTTCATAGGTTTCATCAGGAATCTGCAAAACCTTGACAGATACTGGATTTTCCACACCAGACAGGTTATCCTGCATCCCGTCACCGACCTTGCTCAAGATAGGACCTTGAACTTCGACAACTTCTAGCTTATCTTTCAAATACTGGGTAAAAGTGTTTTTGACAAAGGAAATTTCTTCTTGTTGATGGATAAAACTTTTCTTCATAGGCTACTCCTCAAAAATTAATTAAAAGCATTATACACCTATTTCCAAGAAAAGAAAAGAGAAAATTTAAAAAAATCAGTGCTCCTTCGAACACTGATTTCATGGACCTTTAGTCATTGCGACCAAAGATACGTAGAATACTGAGGAAAAGATTGATAAAATCAAGATAGATACTGAGTGCCATTGAGATGATCCAACCTGTCGCTACTTGTCCTCGTGACTGCTCATAAACATAGCGAATCTTTTGATTATCCCAAGCAATCAAACCAGAGAAAACCAAGACCATGGCAATACTAATCATGTAGTCAAAGAAGCTATTGGCTAAAAATAGATTCACAACCATGGCAATGATGAGACCAACAAGCGCCGCCATCAAAGCTCGTCCCATTCCACTCAAATCCTTCTTGGTGAAAATCCCGATTGCCGCCATGACAAAGAAGAGAAGAGCGCTGGATACAAAGGCTGACAAAACTGTTCCCGGTGTATAGAAGGCTACGACAAAGCTAAGGGTGAAGCCATTCAGTAGGGAGTATACTAGAAATACTGGCAGAGCTGCTGGGCTATTTTTTGCAGCCATGCTACTTGCAACAAATACCAGAGCAAGTTCTGCAAAAGTTGCAACCATCAACCAGAGACGGCCATGCATTAAAAAGTAAGTCAATTGAGCCTGAAAGACTGTCAACATCAAAGCTGACACCAGAGCTGATAGTCCAATTCCAATCCCTACAAAGGCATAAACCTTAGCGTAAAATTGATTGAGACCTGAACGTTCTTGAATAATTGTTTGATTCATTCTGATTCTCCTTTTTCTATAACTATATCTTGATTATAACAAAGTTTTTTTAAATTAGCTGAAATAAAACATCAAAATGCCTGCGGCAACTGCCACATTGAGACTCTCCGCCCTACCTTTCATACCAATATGAACCAGCTGATTGGCACTTTCAGCCATGATAGGACTAATCCCTTGCCCTTCATTTCCCATGACTAAAGCAAAATTTTCTAGGGGAGAAAGCTCACGATAATCCTTGGAATCTCTCGATAAGGTCGTTGCCAGAATGGGCAAATTGCTCTTCTTTGCCTCTTCTATAAAGGTAGCAACAGGCATACGATAGATGGGCAAATGAAAATGGCTTCCTTGCATGGAACGCAGGGTCTTGAGACTGTAGATATCTGCCGATTTATCTGAAACAATTACTCCAGTAAAGCCTGCTGCATCCGCAGTTCGAATGATGGTTCCTACATTACCAGGATCTTGCACATCTTCCAAAAACAAGAACTTGCCCTGACTAAAGTCAGCTTGCCCTACTTCTTCTTTTTGAACCACCGCAACAATTCCCTGTGGAGTCTGAGAATCCGCCAAATCTAGCAGAATATCCTCTGACACCCAGACAGTTTGCGGAAAAGCAACTAACTGTTCTCGATAACTTTCTAGGGCAAAGATTTTCTCAATCGTCACTCCAGCTTGAACAGCTTCTTCAAACAAGTGCCAGCCTTCAATCAAATAGGCAGATTTACGGTATTTTTTTTGGTGTAATTTCTTGGTATTTTTTACCACAGAATTGGCTTTTGAGGTTATAATAGTCATAGAAATATTATAACACAATCAAAGAGGTTTGGTATGCAAAAGGTTAGAATGATTGCCCAAGGTAGGGTACAGGGAGTCGGCTTTCGTTGGGGTGTTTACAGCCTGGCGCTTGAAATCGGTGGCATCACAGGCCGTGTCTGGAATAATGACGATGGCACAGTGGAGATCTTAGCCCAAGCAGACTCATCTGCTATCATGACGAAATTTATCCAAGAAATACGAAAAGGACCTACACCTTTTTCAAAAGTCAGCTACTTAGATGTCCAACTGAGCAACTTTCCTCCTTACCCTGACTTTAAAATCGCAAATTAGGTCTCTAGAACTATTGTATATTTTGTAAAAAAACAGTAGAATAGAAAGGTATAATTTTTAAAGAAGGAATAAAAACAGTGAAATCTATTAAACGTTTTGCACTCTCAGCTATGGGAGTGGCTATGTTACTTGTTTTGACAGGTTGCGTTCAGATTGATAAAGCAACAGGTAAGCCAATTGGTCCCGTTTGGGATTTCTTGGGTGCTCCGATGGGAGAAGCTATCAAGTACTTCGCTACTGATAAAGGTCTAGGCTTCGGTGTCGCTATCATCATCGTAACTATTATCGTTCGCTTGATTATCTTGCCACTTGGTATCTACCAATCATGGAAAGCAACTCTTCACTCTGAAAAGATGAACGCCCTCAAGCACGTCCTTGAGCCACACCAAACGCGTCTCAAAGAAGCAACTACTCAAGAAGAAAAACTCGAAGCCCAACAAGCTCTCTTTGCAGCTCAAAAAGAGCACGGCATCAGCATGTTTGGTGGTGTAGGATGTTTCCCTATCCTCCTTCAAATGCCTTTCTTCTCAGCTATCTACTTTGCTGCCCAACATACTGAAGGTGTTGCTCAAGCAAGCTACCTAGGAATTCCTCTAGGTTCTCCAAGTATGATTTTGGTTGCCTGTGCTGGTATTCTTTACTATCTTCAATCGCTCCTTTCACTTCACGGAGTAGAAGATGAAATGCAAAGAGAACAAATCAAGAAAATGATTTACATGAGCCCACTCATGATCGTCGTCTTCTCCCTTTTCTCACCAGCTAGTGTCACACTTTACTGGGTTGTTGGTGGTTTCATGATGATTCTCCAACAGTTTATCGTCAACTATATCGTTCGTCCAAAACTTCGCAAAAAAGTCCGTGAAGAACTAGCCAAGAACCCACCAAAAGCACGTGCTTTCTCTACACCAAGTGGACGAAAAGACGTTACTCCTGAACAACCAACTGCTATCACAAGCAAGAAAAAACACAAAAATCGCAACGCTGGAAAACAACGTTCGAGATAAGAAGAAAAAGGCTTAGCTAGTTTGCTAAGTCTTTTTTGCAAGTCATACTCTTCGAAAATCTCTTCAAACCACGTCAGCTTCGCCTTGCCGTATATATGTTACTGACTTCGTCAGTTCTATCCACAACCTCAAAACCATGTTTTGAGCAGCCTGTGGCTAGCTTCCTAGTTTGCTCTTTGATTTTCATTGAGTATCAAAAGCCCGATGTTTCCATCAGGCTTCTTTTTTATCCATGTACACGTTTCATATAGTCTTGGTAACTTTCGGTATCCATGAGTTTTTTAGCGTTCTTGACGCGATCTGCTGTTGGTGGTTTAACCCCTTCGAGTGAATATGGAATTCCCAATTCACGCCATTTGAATTCTCCCATAGTGTGATAAGGTAGAATTTCAAACTTATCAACATTTTTAAGGGTCTTGACGAATTTACCAAGTTCAATCAAGTCATCATCTCTGTCTGTCAACCCTGGAACTAGCACGTGGCGAATCCAGACAGGTTTTCCAATATCTGATAAATACTGGGCACAGGCCAAGATATTTTTATTGGTTTGGCTAGTAACAATCTTGTGCTGTTCTTCGTTGATTTCTTTGATATCCAAGAGGACCAAGTCAGTGACAGCCATGAGTTTGTCAAACTTCTCAAGGTAACGTGGTTTATTACGGAAAGGAAGGGCACAGGTATCCAAGGTACAGTGGATTCCTTGTTCCTTAGCCTTGGTGAAGAGAGCAATCAGGAAATCAATCTGCAAGAGGGCTTCTCCTCCACTGACTGTAATACCGCCCTTATTTCCCCAGAAACCGCGGTAGCGCAAGGCCTCTGTCAAGACATCATCTACCGTCCGTTCACGTGACTTATTGGACTCCATAGCCCAAGTATCCGGGTTATGGCAATACTGGCAACGCATGTGACAGCCCTGCAAAAAGACAATAAAGCGAATACCAGGGCCATCTACCGCCCCAAAACTTTCTGTCGAATGCACCATTCCTGTCACTTGTCCATAATCAATTGTTTCTTCAGACATATCGTTACCTTCCTTGAAAACGTTTTATAGTTTTATTATATCACGACTTGAAGGAAAAACAAGATTTTTGCCTATTTTTTAGAAAGCAATCTGTTTTTCAATTTCATTTTCAATTACTTATCATTTTATTCTTCAAAATCAAAGCCATACAAGGTTGCAAAGTAGTCCTCAGGGCGCTCTGCACGGCGGATTTGACGGGCTTTACCTTCTTCGGTATAGAGGATTTCCGCAGAACGAAGTTTGGCATTGTACTGGTAGCCCATTGAAAAACCATGAGCACCTGTATCATGAATTACCAGCAAATCACCGATTTCTGTATGAGGTAGTTCACGATTTACTGCAAATTTATCATTGTTTTCACAGAGTGAACCAACCACATCTACAACTTCAGCTGGTCCATCTGGATGGGTCAGATTGGTAATATGGTGGTAGGCTCCGTACATGGCTGGACGCATGAGGTTGACTGCTGATGCATCCACACCTAGATAGGTACGGTAGGTTTCCTTCTTATGAGTGACTCTTGTGACCAAAGCACCGTGAGGTGCCAACATAAAACGACCCAATTCGGTGAAAATCTTAACCTGACCAAGACCTGCTGGCGTAAGGACCTCTTCATACACCTTACGAACTCCCTCACCAATCAAGGCAATATCATTTGGCTCCTGGTCTGGACGATAGTTGACACCAATACCGCCAGAAAGATTAATAAAGTCTAGCGAAATGCCCAACTTTTCCTTGATTTCAACAGCCAATTCAAAAAGCTGACGAGCCAACTCTGGGTAATAGAGATGGGTGACGGTATTGGACGCTAGGAAGGAGTGAATCCCAAAAGTCTTGGCTCCTTTTTCCTTCAAGATGGCAAAAGCTTCAAAGAGCTGGTCCTTGGTCATACCAAACTTGGCTTCTCCAGGATTGTCCATAATATCTGTTCCCAGTTCAAAAACGCCTCCAGGATTGTAACGACAAGAGATAATTTCTGGAATGCCTGCTGCACGCTCTAGATGTTCAATATCTTCAAAGGCATCCAAGTTAATGGTCGCACCCAATTCACGTGCATAGGCGTATTCCTTGTCTGGCGTATTGTTTGAAGAGAACATGATCTCAGAACCAGGGAAATTCAGTTTATGACTCATCAAAAGCTCCACATAACTAGAGCAGTCCACACCGCAACCTTCCTCTTGGAGAATTTTCAAAATAGCTGGAGTTGGAGTAGCCTTAACTGCAAAATATTCCTTAAAGCCCTTGTTCCACGAAAATGCTTGGTTGACGGCTCTTGCCTTTTCACGAATTCCCTTCTCATCATACAAGTGAAAGGGAGTCGGGAACTCGGCAACAATCTTTTCTAAGTCTTCTTTATTGATAAATGGTGTTTTCATAAGTTTCCTTCTATTCTATTTGCAAAGAAAGGCTGGGACAATCGTTCCAACCTTTAGTTCTATCTCTTATTTATCTTCGTCAAAGATATTGCCAACCTCAACATCGATGGTTTGGTTCTTGACATCAATATTGGTTACCTTCAAGAGTGACTTGTAGTCAAACTGCTTTTCACGTTCTTCTTGGGCATTATCCGCAAAGACTGCTACACCAGCCAATTCCGAATCAAACTCACGCAAGAGACTAATCATCCCATTGACAGTTCCGCCGCCTTTCAAGAAGTCATCCACAATCAAGACACGGCTGCCTGCCTTGAGACTGCGTTTTGAAAGAAACATTTTCTCAATGCGATCTCCACTTGAACCGGATACATAGTTGACGCTGACAGTTGAACCTTCGGTAATTTTCAGGTCACGGCGCACAATAACAAAGGGAACATTGAGGACATTGGCAACTGCATTTGCAAGTGGAACACCCTTAGTAGCTACTGTCATAACCGCATCAATTTTTTGGTCCATAAAGCTCTTGGCAATAATGCGACCAATATTTTTCAAGATAGCTGGTGTACTAAGCAAATCAGACAGGTAGATATAGCCACCTGGCAAGATACGGTCACTTTCTGACAACTTAGCACGCAAGTCCTCAACCATTTCCTTGGCATCATGGCTTGAGATTGATGGTGTGAAAATGACACCACCACCAGCACCAGTTACTGTCTGGATATGACCGATTTCAATTTCCTCAAAGGCTCGTTTGATAATGACGATATCCTCTGAGATGGATGATTTAGCAGATTCATACTTTTCAGCAAAAGTATTGAGACTAGTTAGTTTATAAGGATTATTAATCAAATAGTTGGAAATGACAACCATTCGATCACTTCTTCTTAATTTCATTTCTATTTCCCATTTCATTTAATTTTGATATTTTATCTATTATACCATATTCACATAAAAAAACGAACATTCTTATCCTAAAAAATGCTCATTTTTCTTAAATTGTTAATCTAAATCTGGTTTATAGAAGGAACGATTGTCCATAGCGAAGATTTTATTGGTCATCTCTCCTTTATCTACCAAAGCAAGAGCTGTTGACATCATCATCATGCTAGCATCCAGATTGTCAATCATATGGATAATCTCTGCTTCCATAATGCGTGGACGGACTGGACTTCCATACTCAAGTAAGCCATGGTGACTAAGGATTACGTGACGAAGCAGAACGACTTCTTCCTTGGTATCATCGATGCCGAGTTCCATCACTGTCTTGGTAATTTCACTATCAATCAGAGCGATATGCCCAAGGAGATTGCCTCTAACTGTGTATTCGGTCTGGTCTGGTCCCGTCAACTCGATGACTTTAGCTAAGTCATGCAGCATAATCCCTGCATAGAGCAGGCTCTTATTGAGCTGAGGATAGACTTCGCTAATAGCATCCGCCAAACGCACCATGGTCGCCGTATGATAAGCCAAACCCGTTTCAAAGGCATGGTGATTAGTCTTGGCAGCTGGATAGGAGTAAAATTCCTTATCATACTTGGTGTAGAGCTTTCGAACAATCCGTTGCCAAACAGGATTTTCAATTTTAAAAATCATTTGCGACATGTAGTCACGGATTTCCCTGACATCAACTGGCGACTTGACCTTGAAATCAGCTGGATCATTGGGTTCACCAGGCTGAGGCAAGCGGAGGGTAATTTGATTGACTTGAGGGGTGTTGTTATAAACTTCTCGGCGTCCTTTCATGTGGACAACCTTACCTGCGGTAAAGGCCTCAACGTTATGAGGTTGAGCATCCCAGAGTTTCCCTTCAATCTCGCCACTATCATCTTGGAAGGTAAAGGCTAGGTAGTTTTTCCCAGCGCGAGTTTGTCTAAGGTCAGCTGACTTGATTAGGTAAAAGCCTTCAAACAGCTCATCTTTTTTCATGTGACTAATCTTCATATTCTTCCTCATTTTCTTGGAAATGGAGTAGATCAAGCGCAGGCTCACCTTCTGACAACTCAATGTGACGGAGCGTCCGCTCGATAGCTGTGGTGCGACGGTTTAATAATTCATCAATATTGCCAGAGGCATGTTGGAGATGTTTTTGTGCCTTGACCAGAATACCACCAAACTTGCCAAACTCGGTTTTGACACTGGCAAGCGTCTTGCTGATATGGTCGGCACTCTTTTGGATATTAAGGGTTTTGAAACCAACTGATAGGGAATTGAGAAGAGCTGATAGGGTACTTGGACCTGCGACAATAATCTGCTCCTCCCGTCTCAAATCATCAAAGAAGACCGGATTGCGGACGATTTCTGAGTAGAGACCTTCTGTCGGAACAAACAAAACTCCAAAATTGGTCGTCCGAGGTGGTGCTATGTACTTGCTCTTAATATCCTTGGCAAAGCGTTTGACGCTGGCTAGGAGTGACTTGCGACAGCGTTCGATCTCGTCCTTGTCACCAGCTTCATAGGCTTCTTCTAAGCGGTAATAATCTGCCAGTGGAAACTTGGAGTCAATCGGTAAGTAGACATATTCCAGGTCACCCTGTCCAGGCAACTTGATGGCATACTCCACTCGTTCACTAGAGTTTTCAACCGTTGCATATTCTCGTTCATACTGGGCAGGGGTCATGATGTCTTCGATGATTTGCCCCAGTTGCAATTCTCCAAGAATCCCTCGCGTTTTGGTTCCAGAGAGAACCTTGTTAAGGGCGCCGACATCACGGGCAACTGTCTGCATTTCTCCAAGGCCACGATTGACCGACTCCAGTTGTTTGGAAACTGTCTCAAAGGAAGCCTGCAAGCGTGTCTGTAAGGTCTTTTCTAGTTTTTCCTCGACTGTTTGGCGCATTTGTTCCAAGCGTTGCTCATTTGATTCCTGCAAGGCTTGGAGACGTTGGTCAGTCTTGTCTCTGGTTTGGAGGAGATTATCTGTCATTTCTTGACGAACTTGAGTTAAGCCTTGGTGCAATTCCATTCGAACTTCTTGCAAACGGTCGCTGACAGCTACTTCCAAGTCTTTTTGATCCAACTGGCTGGCTTGTCTGGCTTGTTCAAAGCGGTAATCCAACTGGTCTGATAGATGATCTGCCTGATCCTCCAAGCTCTTACTTAGATGTTTTTCCTGTTTATCCTGCCTTTGCCAAATCAGAAAGATACCAGCTAGGTTGGCAATTAATAATAGAACTAATAAACTTTCCATCCTACCTCCTGTCCTTACTATGTAGCACGACCACATAGCCATCTGGGCAAGTCACCGACACTTCCCTATCTATATATTCGTTAGAAGCGTACACTTTTTTAAAGAAAAAATTTTCCTCTGTCAACTCATACTTAGCACCGAGAATGGTCAGCTGGCTATCTCGAACTGGCATAAAGGCTAGATAGTCATAGTCCGAGCGAGGTTCTAGCTGACTGGTCCCTTCTGGACAATAGGCAATCAAGTTTTGCCCATCCTCAATCGCTATCTGGCGCATATAGGGTGCTAACTTAGTATTGCTAGGTAGAAAGACGTTAGCCAGCATGTGATCAATACGGCCACCCAAAGCACCGAAAATAGTGACCTCAGCCTGAGGATTTTGCTCAAAGATGGTTAAGAGAGCCAATTCCAAATCTGTATCATCTTTTTCTGGTCGGGCTTGGACAAAATGCTGGGCACGTTTTTGAATCACCTGTCGCTCTTCTTCCGTCACAGAATCAAAATCTCCAACCGCTAGAGCAAGAGGTAGGTTTTCCTCCAAGACCCAGAGCGAGCCTCGATCCACACCAACAAAAGCATCAAAGTCCGTCCGATAATGACCACGGTCTCCGCCTGCAAAAACGGCAACCTTAGTCCAGTTGTTTTCTGAGAGTTTGTACTCGCTCATTGACATCTCCCTTAAAGACATAGGAACCTGCTACAAAAACAGTCGCACCAGCTTCTTTGGCTTGAGCAATAGTTTGGCCATCAATCCCGCCATCCACTTCAATCTCAAAGTTCAAACCTTTTTCATTACGAAGTGCAACCAACTCACGGACCTTATCCATGGTCTCTGGTAGAAAGGCTTGCCCACCAAAGCCTGGGTTAACTGTCATGACTAAAACTTGGTCAACTAGATGAAGGACGTGCTTGATGGCTTCAACTGGTGTGCCAGGATTGATAACGACTGAAGGCTTAACTCCGAGTGAACGAATTTTTTGGAGGGCACCATGAATATGATTCGTTGCTTCCACATGGATGCTGATGATATCCGCACCTGCACGCGCAAAATCCTCTAAATGATGCTCTGGATTAGCTACCATCAAGTGGCAGTCGAAAACCATCTTACTATGAGGACGAAGAGCTTCGACCACACCTGCACCAAAACTGATTTGTGGTACAAAGTGACCATCCATGATATCGATATGGGCATATTCTGCCCCAGTTGCTTCTAGGCGTTTGATTTCACGTTCAAAGTTGGCATAATCTGCTGCCAGAATTGACGGAGCAATCTTGTATTGAGACATAGGTTTCTCCTTATTTTGGAATTTTTTTGCTGACTTTTTTATAGGTTTCTCTGCGATTTTCAATCTCACTGAGGAATTGCAGGTAGTTATCGAAACGGAAGGTGGCAATAATTCCTTCTTCTACAGCTAGCTTGACCGCACAGGACGGCTCATGGGTGTGGGTACAAGTGCGGAATTTGCAGTCTCGACTGACAGTGGTAATCTCTGGAAAGGCCTGATTGAGGTCTTCAGCCGTTGATACTTCATAATCCAAGGATGAAAAACCTGGTGTGTCTGCGATTTTACCTCCATTGAGATTATAAAAACTAACTGCTCGAGTAGTGTGGCGCCCGCGACCCAGACTGTCTGAAATTTCTCCTGTTTCAAGATTGAGGTCTGGTGCGATTTTATTGAGAAGAGTTGATTTACCAACACCTGTCTGCCCCATAAAGACTGTAACCTTGCCTGTTAACAAAGGAAGGAGTCCCTCTTTACTGGTCACAAAGTCATAGCCGATATCACCATAAGTCTGTTCATAAAATTCCAGTTTCCCTCTATCTTCCAGTAGGTCCATCTTGGAAATATAGACAATGGGATGGATGCCCTTGTGTTCCAAAAGAACCAAGAAGCGATCCAACAAATTGCTGTTAAAATCAGGTTCCTTGACAGACATGATTACCACAGCTTGGTCAATATTGACAATAGGCGGACGGACCAGACTGTTTTTCCGTTCATGAATCTTGAGGATATAGCCTTCTGAATTTTCCTCGGCAGAAAAATCTACCCAGTCTCCAACGTAAGGAGTATGGCCTTTTTTACGGAAATTCCCACGCGCGCGTGTTTGATAGACCTGGCCATCACTCTCTACATAATAGAACCCAGCCAAGGCTTTAATGATTTGTCCCTGCATTTTAAAGTCCTTGTCCTTTAAGTGCATCTGCTAGGCTGGCAAATTCCGCCAAGCTGAGAGCTTCCCCACGCACACTTGGTGACAAGCCTGCTTGGTCCAAAGCCTTGGTCAGCTTGTCCTTGACCTCTTCAGTCTTGCCAAAGTAACCTGTCAAGTTATTCCACAAGGTCTTGCGGCGATGGGTAAAACTAGCCTTGGAAACCTTAAAGAAGAAGTTCTCATCTTCTACTGCTACAGCTGGCTCTGGACGGCGCACCATTTTCAAGATGGCTGAGTCCACGTTTGGTGCTGGCACAAAGACCGTACGAGGCACGATAAAGGCAACCTTAGCTGTCATGTAGTACTGCACAGCGATTGACAAGCTACCGTAAGCCTTGGTGTTAGGTTGAGCTGAGATACGATCCGCCACTTCTTTTTGCATCATGACCACAAACTCACTAAAAGGAATCCCACTCTCGATTAAGTGCATGAGAATAGGAGTCGTGATGTAGTATGGCAAATTAGCCACTACCTTGATTGGCAGGTCAGGATTTTTAAAATTCTGGATATGTTGGGCCAAATCGACTTTGAGAATGTCCTCGTTGACTACGGTCACATTGTCAAAATCACGCAAGGTATCTGCCAAAATAGGCACCAAACGGTGGTCGATCTCAAAGGCCATAACTTCTGCTGCACGCTCAGCCAAAAACTCCGTCAAGGCACCAATCCCTGGCCCGATTTCGATGACATTGACCTGGTCATCAATCTCAGCCGTATCCACGATTTTTTGTAGGATATTGGTATCCGTCAAGAAATTTTGCCCAAAGGACTTTTTAAAGGTAAAACCGTGACGCTCCAGCACTGCCTTGGTCACGCTATAATCTGCAATTCTCATCTATTCTCTTTTCTATTATCTGTTACTTCTATTGTAACACATTCCCCTTGTATTTTGGGGGTGAAAATCATACCAAAAAACTATCTTTCCTCATGAAGAAAGATAGTCTTGGAAATCTTTAAAAGTGGCCTTAGCGGTTCTCTCGAAACATACGTTCGAAAAAATCAGCTTCTTGATAACTTCGATTTTCAGGTAGGGTCAAATCTACATCCTCCTCCACATCGTCCACTGTCAGTTCAACCGTTTGAGGTAAATTTTTCAAACGATAATGCTTTTGCCTTTGCCCTTCAATGCTAGCAAAATCAAGCAAATACCCATTCACTCGGATTTGAACCAAAAGGAGATTATTGGTCATATTTTCCATGATGAGAATATCTTCTAAACCACCTCTGGCACTAGGATAATCAGATACCCTGCGAATACGGATTTTTTCACATATGAGCAAACTACCTCATATCAATAATGTCATCTAATATCATCGCTTCTCGGATAAAATTTATATAAAGATATCAATTAAACAGGGATTGTTCCATTATTTATATAATCAGAAATTTCTTTAAACCATTTACTATCTTTGTATTCATTTACCAATTTTTCCAGGCACTGTTCTTCTCGAATATTTAATATTTTTAAAATTTCTAAATATGCGTCATGTTTTTCAAAACGTTTAATACAATCTCCAACCTTGAATCTCTCCGTTTCAGAAACTTCACTTTCAATAAATTTCTCATAATTATGAATTACATAAGTTTCTACATCATCAAAGGGCAATCTAAGTTTTTGAGAAGTTTGATCGCCATCATAAATAACACGAATTTCAGGGAATTTAAATTCGTCAATTAAAGAACTAAAGCTATCAACTATTCTCAAATTCCCCTCCCCATGGACGAAAACAACTTTTTCATTTGGAAACAATCCATGTAAAAATTTTTTCGCTAAGACATCTTCAACAAAAATAATTCTTTCAACTTCTTCTTTTTTCTGATATCTATCACCAAACAAACAATAATAATCTTCATTTGAAATATATTTAGTATCCTTTGGATAGTTAAATATCATTTTCAAATTGATATCATATCGCTTTAAGTTATCTATTAAATCTAAATTATTTGTTGTCAGATAAAACTCATTCTTATCTATTGCTGAAGATTTAATTAACAATTTAGAAAAATTTTGAAGAGAAAAATACGAGAGATAGTTACAAGGTTCATCTATATACACCTTACTTTTCTTTATTTCTTCATGGAATAGTATAAAATAAACTACCGATAAATATTCACCTCTCCCCATTGAAAGAGAGTCATAACTTTCACCTTCCGAATCTGTCACTTCAACATAGAAAAAACGAACACTCTTACTATACTCATCAAATAGTATATCTACTTCTGGAATTTCATTGCCAAAAACATCAGTAAAATTATCAAAATCTATGGTTTTGTATGTCACTTTATGATATTCTTTAGAAATCATTGTATTAAGATGCTTTAAATCACTATTTTTAATCTCTCTAGATTCAAGAATATCAATATCGGTATTAGAAATAAAATAATTAACAATCTGTCCAGAGTTAATAATATAAGAATCCGAAATATATACTTGCTTTATATCTGGATTGACAGTAGACATATCATTAAAGATGGATTTCAATTTCGATGTTTTTCCGCTGCCATTTGTCCCTAGGATAACAATAAAATCATTTGTTTTTTTTGCGAAATCTAAAACTTTTTGATCTTTTATTTTCATAGAATTCTTACACCAATTTTTTCAATATAATAATCGCTTACTCCCTCAAATAATTCGTCAAGAGTAGTAATCTTAATATTTTCTATTGAATTAAAACAAACAAGATATAAAATATACTCTCTGAGATTAATATTAATTGCATCTGTTGTACCGGATATTGTAAGGTTTCGATAGATATTATAAATCTCGGTATTTTTTTCAATTCTACCACTTGAAAAGTGTATAACTTTTTGGATTTCATGTTTATGAAGCGAGCTAAGATTATCACAAATAAATAACAAAATCGAAAACACAGTAGTTCTAGAAAGTTTAATATGACTATTTTGGAAATACTCTTCTATTGTTTCAAAAAATAGCTTTATTGAAGATTTAATTGTTGAGATGGTTCTGTCAGAAAACTTATGATTCTCTCTATACAACTCAACCAACTTATCCGTTGTTAACTTTATAACACGCCTATCAGGAAATTCAAAAAAATAGCACACTTTGACAAGAATATCTTCATAAAGCCCACGAATATCATTGAAACCTAAAGTCTCTTTTCTAGCTCCACTCTCAATAAAAAACTCATTTAATTGTTTTATTTGTGTCCTAGTGTCTCCCATAAATGCATTCCTCTTCTCTACCGGATTCAGTTGCATTGGGGAATTGAACCTATAAAATAGTTCTGCAATTTCTTCAGAAGTTGGATTTTGTATATAATATGCACTAATAGACGTGCTTAAAATAGTATTGAGAACCTTTTTATAAAACGGATCTTTCTCCGAATCAACCTTTTTTTCTATATCTGAAAAAGTCAGTCCATCTAATATTTCTAAATCTGAATTTTTTGGCTGGATTGTTCCATCAATGGAATATTCTCCCTTTAAAAATTCAATTATAGAGGTAACACGTTGAAGCCCATCTAATATTTCCTCTGAATCTTTTAATTTTACAATTTGTATGGGAGGGATAGGCCATCCACGTAATATCGTGTCAATTAATTTTTGTTTTTTAGGCAAAGTCCAAACTTCTCCTCTTTGAAAATCAGAGTCCATTTTTATTTGTCCTCTTCTTATTCTATTATTTATAGTTTCAACATCATGACTTATAGTAGTATATTCCATTATCTTCTTTCCTCTATGTTAATCTATTCTTTTATTATAGCATAATTTACTCAAATTTGCGTGCTGTCTACCTATTCTTATACAATTTCATAGCTTCTTCCACTTCTGCCAAGGTGATCCCAAACAACTCTAGGCGTTTAAGAAGTTGCTTGCCGTTGGAATAGCCGATTCGGAGAGCCTCTCCAAGATATTCTCTGCGCTTACGGCTATCTGCCCCTGCTAGAAAACCAAGGCGAATCAAGTCGCTACGACTGATATCAAACTGACTCTCATGTTCAAATTGCTCTGTCACCTGAGCTAGAGCCGTTTTCAGATCTTCATAGCTGGCATGCTCAATTCCCAGAGAACGGCCCTTGGTCTTGGACTTAGGAACAGCTTCATCTCGTTTGAGGAAGGCATGCTGAACTGTTGGAATAGCCGTCATAATCATGCGACGAATCCGCTCCCCATTAAAATCTGGGTCTGTAAAGACAATGATTCCATGACGTTGGTGCAGGCGCTGAATCCGCTCTAAATCCTGCTCATTGATGGCAGAACCTCGGGTCTCATAGGTCTCTACATCGAAGTAACGCTTGAGATTGGCCGTATCATCGCGCCCTTCAACCACGATGACTTGGGAAATTTTTTCTTTCATTACTTGCTGTCCAATCCAAAAATTCGTTCTGCATTTGCTGTCGTTGCTGCCGCCAGTTCCTCGGTCGTCATCCCACGCAAATCCGCTATAAAGTCCACTACATAGCGCGTATAGGCTGTTTTGTTTTCGCGACCACGCTTGGGAACAGGAGCTAAGTAAGGCGCATCTGTTTCCACCAAAATCTTGTCCAAAGGTAACTCTTTAGCTGCTTCTTGGATGTCAGTTGCCTTCTTGAAAGTCACTACTCCTGAGAAGGAAATGGTCATACCAAGCTCCACAAACTTCTCAGCCCACTCCAAAGAACCTGAGAATGAGTGCATAATCCCACCTCGAGGACCAACGCCCTCGCTCTTGATAATCTCATAGGTATCTTCTAGCGCATCACGGGTATGGACAACAAAAGGCAAATCCAAGTCCTTAGATAGCTGAATCTGACGGCGAAAAACCTGCTCCTGCATCTCTTTTGGCGCTGTCATCCAATGATAATCCAAACCAATCTCACCTAAAGCAACAACCTTGGGATGCTTGAGCTTATCAAGCAAGTAGGCTTCAATCTCCTCTGTATAAGTTCCAGCTTCTGTCGGATGCCAACCAATCGTCGCATAGAGTTGGTCATACTCATCTACCAACTCCAAGGCACGCTCAATCGTCGGTTTATCAAAACCAACAATATTCATCTGTGTCACACCCATCTCAGCAGCCAAGGCAACTTCTTCTGCCTCACGACCTGCAAATTCTTCTACATTCAAGTGTGTATGTGTATCAAAAATCATCTCTTCTAACCTCGTTTTCTATCTTCTATTATACCAAAAAACTGCCCTCTCTCCTCATCTGTACAAAATATTCTAAAATCCATCGTCCTCTCTTGACGCTATTTTCTCAAAGCAGTATAATAGCACTTATTGAAATTTTCAGAAAAGGAAAATACAATGTTTACAAAATTAAAACAGACTTTTATCGGTCGTCCTCTTAAGTCCTTAACAGAAGGCGAGGGAGGTCTGCTGGGAAAAATGCAGGCCTTGGCTATGTTGTCAAGCGACGCTCTATCTTCCATTGCCTATGGGCCTGAGCAAGTAGTCCTCGTCTTGGCTAGTCTCTCTCCTCTTGCGATATGGTGGAGTCTTCCTATCGGCCTCTTTGTCCTCCTGCTCCTAGCTAGCCTGACCGTCTCCTACCGTCAAATCATCCATGCCTACCCTCAAGGGGGAGGGGCCTATATGGTTACTCGAGAAAATCTATCTCCCGAACTTGGCTTAATCGCTGGAGGTAGTCTGCTAGTTGACTACATGCTGACTGTGGCGGTATCGGTGTCATCTGGAGCCGATGCTATCACAGCAGCTCTCCCTGCTCTCCACCCTTACAAC
The DNA here is from genome assembly GCF_047464965.1 of Streptococcus mitis. GTDB lineage: Bacteria > Bacillota > Bacilli > Lactobacillales > Streptococcaceae > Streptococcus > Streptococcus mitis_DU. The sequence goes on along the minus strand of NZ_JASHAT010000006.1, from coordinate 39,339 downwards.
CTCCACATTTCCATTTTTCTAGTTTGCTTGCTTATGCTCTTGAATTTACGGGGCTTAAAAGAATCTGCCAGTTCACTGATGATTCCTGTCTATCTCTTTATCATCAGTACTGTCTTTCTCTTGCTCTACGGAATCTTTCAACTAATGACAGGGTCTCTCAGCTATCAGGCAACTTCACCTATTGGGCATGCTGTTCCGAGCCTGTCTATAGTTCTCATTCTAAGAGCCTTTACCAGCGGCTCTGCCTCTCTGACAGGAGTTGAAGCTATTTCAAATGCCGTTCCCTTTTTCAAGGCTCCGAAAGAAAAGAATGCTGCTCAGACCTTGACCATTATGGCCTTGATTTTAGGTTTTCTTTTTGCTGGTATCACCTTCCTAAACTACTGGATGGGGATTATGCCTCAACACGGAGAAACTATTCTTTCACAGATGGCTCAAGGCATCCTTGGCAATTCCTTCTTAGGTCACCTTGGCTATTATATCTTCCAATTCTCCACAGCCTTGATTTTAGCCGTAGCTGCAAATACTGGCTTTTCGGCCTTCCCTATGCTGGCTTACAATATGGCTAAAAACAAATACATGCCCCATCTCTTTATGGAAAAAGGAGACCGCCTAGGCTACTCTAATGGAATTTTAACTCTGGCATTTGGGGCTATGATTCTTCTTCTCATTTTTAATGGCAATACCGAACGTTTGATTCCCCTTTATACTATCGGGGTCTTCGTTCCCTTTGCCCTTTCTCAGACTGGGATGATTCGCCATTGGAAAAAAGAAAAAGGGGCAAATTTCTTAAAACCTGCCCTTGCCAATATCCTTGGAGCTATCATTTGCTACGCTATCGTGCTAATCCTGCTCTTTTTCCGTCTCAGTGATATCTGGCCTTTCTTCCCGATTATTCTCGTACTCACCCTACTTTTCTTGGCCATTCACAGTCATTACCAAAAAGTGGCCCAACAACTACGACTATATGAAGGCATCGAAAAACGTACCTACAATGGAAATCTAGTTCTCGTCCTAGTAGGAAATGTCACCCGAGTCAGCGTCGGAGCCATTAACTACGCTCAAAGTATCGGAGATGAAGTCCTAGCCATGCATATTTCTACCAAGGAAACAGCAGAAAAAGACCAAGAAATTCTCCAAGAATTTGCCGATTACTTCCCAACCATTACTCTGAAGAACATCAAGACAAGCTACCGTGACATCATCACCCCTACTGTCAAGTATGTCAAACGAATCTCTGAGGATGCTCAGAAAAAGAACTATACAGTCACTGTTCTGGTACCCCAGTTTATCCCTAATAAACCTTGGCAAAATATTCTACACAATCAGATGAGTCTCAAACTCAAATATTCCCTTCGTTGGCACCAAGACGTCGTTGTCGCTAGCTACTCTTATCACTTAAAAGAATAAAGAAAAGGCCCTACCAGAACCAATAAGCGTCTGGTAAGGCCTTTTTCTGAATCCATCCACTATGCTTATACTCAATGAAAATCAAAGAGCAAACTAGGAAGCTAGCCGCAGGCTGCTCAAAGCACTACTTTGAGGTCGTAGATGAAACTGACGAAGTCAGCTCAAAACACTGTTTTGAGGTTGCAGATAGAACTGACGAAGTCAGCTCAAAACACTGTTTTGAGGTTGTGGATAGAACTGACGAAGTCAGTAACATACCTACGGTAAGGCAACGCTGACGTGGTTTGAAGAGATTTTAGAAGAGTATTAACTGAAAAGCATTACTAGGAATATCATTGAATGTGGTTAGCTAAATCTTCCTGAGCTTTTTTATTTGACTCAGCTTTTTCTTTTAGCCATTTTTCATAAAGTTCTTGGTACTGTTTAGCAGTTACTGGCTCTTTTTGCAATTCAACATATTTGTAGTTGTCCGCATTTCCCTTATGACCAACGAATGAGAATGGGCCTGTAAACGGTACAGTCTTACGGAAGATTGGGTTAGCTCCACCACTTTGAACTGGTAGGAAGAGGGCACTATCTGTCAACCAAGCTTGGGCTTCAGCATATTTTTCATAGCGGGCTTGAGTATCTGTTATTTCCGCATCAGCCTGATCCAAGAGTTTCTTATAGTCAGAAAGACCAATCTTGTCCTTAACTTCCTTGTCTTTTCCTTCAGACAAGCCCATGTTTTTCAACTGAGAACCTGTCTCTGGATCAAGAATAGCTAGGTAAGTCTTAGGATCTGAGTAATCTCCACCCCATCCCGAGATGTCGATATCGTAGTCTTTTTGTTCTGCTGTATCTGCAAAGTAGGTTGCCTGGTCTTTTTCATCTGGAGAAAGTTGGATAACATCGATAACTACATTCTCCTTACCAAGAGTTTCTTCCACTGTTTGTTTGAACGATCCAGCCTGTTGCACATCCAACTTAGCAGTCTGGTCAACTGGCATATCCAAATGAATTGGGAAAGTTACTCCCTGTGCTTGCAGACTTTCTTTGGCCTTAGCAAACTTCTCTTTGGCCTTTTCAGGATTCAAGAAGGCTTGCTTACCATCGTTTAGATTGATGTTTGCCCAATCTTTACCGTAGTTGACAATTTTTTCATTGACAATATCACCAAAGTTCTTATCGCCAACTTGGACAAAGTTACTTGGTGTAATCGTGTTACGCAAGATACGGTCTGCTCCATCTTCACCATTTGTCTGTGCTGCATAAGCATGACGGTCAAAGGCAAAGTTGATAGCCTGACGGAAATCTTTATTTTGCATAGCTGCGCGTGAATCTGTCTTTTCCTTATCAGACTGTTTCATAGTTTGCTTGTAGCTTTGACGATTCACGTTGAAAAGATAATAGAAAGTAACTGAGTTTTGTGGTGTATAGGTAATCTTGTCCTCATTTCCCTTCTTGAGTTCAGCAAAGACTGAACTTGTTGGGAAGATACGACCATCTGTATAGTTACCATCCAAGAAACCTCTAGCAATGCTGTCTTGGTCAGAACCGTCAAAGAAAGAGAGTTTCACTTTCTCGATTTTAACATTATCCTTATCCCAGTAATTAGGGTTTTTATCAAATTCAATCAAAGATTTTGATGTGAAGGATTTAAACAAGTAAGGACCATTTGACAAAATACTTGATGGTGTCACACTTCCAAAGTCATCTCCCTGAGACTTCAAGAAGGCTTCATTTACAGGACTAAGGATACTTGCTGTTGTTTTAGAGTTCCAATAAGTCTCAGGTTGGTTGAGGGTGTATTGTAGTGTGTAATCATCCACCGCCTTAACACCAACAGTTCCAAAATCAGATGATTTCCCTTCAACATAATCTGCTAGCCCCTTGATAGAGTCTTGTACCAAGTACAAGTTTTCAGCTTTTTTATCAGCCGCATACTTAAGTCCTGTCACAAAGTCATGAGCGGTTACGTCCGCATACTCTTCTCCTTCAGAAGTGTACCATTTAGCTCCCTGACGGATTTTATAAGTGTAAGTCAAACCATCTTTTGACACGGTCCATGACTCAGCCATAGAGGGGATGAGATTGCCATACTGGTCATTTTCCAACAAACCATCAACCAAGTTGGTTGTGATACTAGATGTAGAGTCTCGTGTAGAGGTAATGTAATCCAAGGTATCAGGGTTGCTGACAAAGATATAAGAGTATGTCTTGTCTGCATTGCTTGATTGAGATGACCCGCATGCCGCTAGAGCTAGACCTGCTGTCAAAGCCATAGCTCCAAAAAGCATAACTTTTGATTTCTTCATGATTATTCTCCATTTTTTACAGTATGTGAAATATTATACACTATTTGAGCAAAAATATAAAGCCTTTTTGAACTTTTTTACAAAAATAAAAATCAGTAGACTCGAGTTCCTACTGATTTTTGTTATGGTTCGTTTGGATTATGCAGCCAAAACTTTGCGTCCTTTACGACGACGAGCTGCCAATACGCGACGACCGTTTTTAGTTGACATACGGTTACGGAATCCGTGTTTGCGCGCACGACGAAGTTTACTTGGTTGATAAGTACGTTTCACGATGAATACCTCCTCATAGATTTTGTATTCGTTTAGCCGGCTATAAAGTGATCAGTTACTAAACATACTTTACTATTCTATCTGATTCTTTCACTTTTGTCAATAGCTCTAGGCAAATGTTTCCAGCTTTTTCGAATGTAAGCCCTATCTACGATACTGTTTCAAGAAACGAGTCATCTTTTCTTGGATTTGGGCTAGTTCATCAACACGAGGAAGGTAAACGATACGGAAGTGGTCTGGTTCCTGCCAGTTAAAGCCTCGACCATGAACCAAGAGAACCTTTTCCTGCTTCAAGAAATCAAGGACAAACTGTTCATCATCATCGATACGGTACATATTGCGGTCGATTTTAGGGAAGATATAGAGTCCAGCCTTGGGTTTAACGGCAGACAAACCTGGAATATCTTGAATGGCATTGTAGATGAAGTTTCTTTGCTCGTAAATTCGTCCACCTGGAAGGAGCAATTCATCAACTGATTGGTGACCACCCAAGGAAGTTTGTACGACTTGTTGGGCCAAAACGTTAGAGCAAAGACGCATATTGGACAGCATATTGAGCCCTTCGATATAGCCTTTAACATGTGTCTTAGGTCCAGACAAGACCATCCAACCTACACGGAAGCCAGCAATACGGTGGGATTTTGATAAACCATTCATGCTGACACAGAAGACATCTGGTGCCAGACTCGCCACAGGCGTATGCACATGTCCATCCATGACCATGCGGTCGTAAATTTCATCCGCAAAGATAATCAAATCGTTTTGACGGGCAATCTCAATAATCTCCAACAAGAGTTCCTTAGGATAAAGGGCTCCAGTTGGGTTGTTTGGATTGATAAGGACGATTGCCTTGGTATTAGAAGTGATTTTTGACTTGATATCGTCAATATCTGGGTACCATTCTGCAGCTTCATCACAGATATAGTGAACGGCATTTCCTCCAGCTAGGCTGACAGCCGCTGTCCAAAGGGGATAGTCTGGCATTGGCACCAAGACCTCGTCTCCATTGTCCAAAAGCCCCTGCATGGACATGACAATCAACTCACTGACACCATTTCCAAGGTAGATATCATCAATATCTACGTTTGGGAATTTCTTCAATTGGCAATACTGCATGATAGCCTTACGGGCTGAGAAAATCCCTTTGGAGTCAGAATATCCTTCACTATCACGCGCATTCATAATCAAGTCATGAATGACCTCGTCTGGCGCTGTAAAGCCAAATTCTGCTGGATTTCCTGTATTCAGACGTAAAATCTTTTCTCCGTTTGCTCGCATCCGCATGGCTTCTTCCAAAACAGGACCACGGATATCATAAGCAACATGCTCTAACTTACTAGACTTGTTATATTCTTTCATCTTGTTTCCTCAATTCGTCAGGATAGTAACATTATACCACTAGAAAGAGAATGCGACAAGTTTACTGAAATGTGTCACTAAAATCCTACAGAAGAAAAGCCTCGCTAAAAGCGAGGCCAAGACAGGGGAGATAGCAGGTATTTTGCGAAAGTCACATCACATACCAAAAGATAAACCTAGAAAAAGCAAGCCTAAAAAGGAGTCATAGAGAAGATTGAACATGAGGAAAAGCCCCCATATCATCAAGTAATCCCAACGCCCACTTCGTTTAGCGACTAGGAATAAGATTAGATGGTAGAGTAGGTGAAAGACTAAAAAGCCAACAAAACCTGGATAGAGAAGCGGAATTAGCTTCTCTAATTGCCAGATCATGATAACTTCTAGCAAGACTGAAACTAGGATGATTCCATAATAAAGGAAATTTGATTTTTTTGTTTCTTGAAAAGAGTGCTTCATCATTCTCCCTCCCTTCACTTCTTTCCTGCTATCCTTTCTTTTATTTTATCATATATTTATATAGATTTTAATCGATAACATTCTTTTGAAAAATACTTTTTTTGCTTTACTTCTATAGTGAAAAGGTTTACAATTATAGTAAGAAAATTTCAGGAGGTTTCATTATGGCACAACGTTACCAAAATATCATGGTCGCAATCGATGGTTCTAAAGAAGCAGACTTGGCTTTTGTCAAGGGAGTTCATTCTGCTCTACGAAACGACGCTAAACTCACCATCGCACATGTCATTGACACACGCGCACTCCAAAGCGTATCCACCTTTGATGCTGAAGTTTACGAAGAACTCCAAGTCGACGCTGAAAGTTTGATGAAAGAGTACGAAAAACGTGCTAAAGATGCTGGTGTGGCAGATGTTCATATCGTCATTGAAATGGGAAATCCAAAAACTCTACTGGCACGTACTATTCCCGATGCTGAGGAAGTGGACCTCATCCTCGTTGGCGCAACTGGTCTCAACGCCTTTGAACGCCTCTTGGTCGGTTCTTCATCTGAATACATCCTCCGCCATGCTAAGGTTGATTTGCTGGTTGTGAGAGAACAAGAAAAAACCTTATAATCACAAAGAAAAGGAGCTCAGCGCTCCTTTTTGTTTACTATTTATACTAACGTCAACGTCGCCTTGCCGTATATATGTTACTGACTTCGTCAGTTCTATCTGCAACCTCAAAACAGTGTTTTGAGCTGACTTCGTCAGTTCTATCTGCAACCTCAAAACAGTGTTTTGAGCAGCCTGCGGCTAGTTTCCTAGTTTGCTCTTTGATTTTCATTGAGTATTATTTCTCTCTTTATGGCGTTCATAAGCCTTGAGCTGGCGCTGCAGTTCCTTTTTAATAGCAGGTTCTGGAGCATATTTTTCTTCCCAATCATCTGGTTTTAAGATTTTATGGGTCACTGGATCAAAATGAGCCTTGCCATCTGGAAAAATTTTCCCCATATTGGCCTGATGGACGATATCAAAAATACGTTCTGGGTCCACCCCCATCAAAACAAAGCTACCATAGGTAAAATAAAGCGTGTCAATCAGGGCATCCACCTGCCCTACCAAATCTTGCTGGGCAGGTGTCTTCTTGGCTACTTTCTCTGCTGCCTTATCAAGAGCCTGATGAAGTTGCGATAGAGCTTGACCAAAGTCCTCTTCAGAAGGACTGGCAGCTCGAACAAACTCCACCAATTCTTCTATTTTAAAGCCAGCCCTGTGGGTTGCACCTTCTAAATCCCAAGCTCGAGGTTCTTCTTGGGTTCGTTCATCCATCATGTGGTGGAAGGTCTTGACCTTATTGAAATGATAGTCACGGCTGACAAAGACTTTTTCTGAAGCCAAAACACCAAAATGTTCCAAGGCCTTGTGGATTCCGTCTTGCTGATTGCTGGTGGTGATGTGTTTGGCAACTTCCTTGACACTGCTACTACCATTTCCCATAGCAACTGACATACCGACACCAGCCAGCATTTCAAGGTCGTTATCCGAATCACCAAAGGCCATCACTTGGTTGAGGTCAAAACCATATTCTTTCCCAACTCGTCGAATGCCTTCCAATTTAGAATTTCCTTGATTGATGACATCCGCTGCAAAAGGATTGCTACGTGTCAATTTCAAGTCTTCAAAATCAGCTGCTGCCTTCTCAGATTCTTCTGGCGTCATCAGCATCAAGACTTGGTAGATAGGCTGATTCATTAGATCAAGCAGGTCTTCTTCCTTTTGGGGAACAACCTTGCTGACCATACGATTAAAGGAATAACTCACTGTCCGAGTTAAAACAGAGGGAACGAAGCGACTGATTCGTTGGGAAAAAGAACCCAGACCAAAGGACATGATTTTAGAACCCAGCATAGCATCCTTGGTCCCTAGGGCAATCTCCTTGCCCTCTTTTTTAGCATACGTAATGAGCTGGCGCAAATGTAACTTGGAAATTGGGCTCGTGAACAAGACTCTGTCTTTAGTAAAGATATACTGGCCATTGTAGGTTACCGCAAAGTCCAGATCCAAATCGTCCATCAATTCCTTAACAAAAAAAGGTCCTCGCCCTGTCGCTACACCAACTAGCACCCCTTGTTCTTTGACAATCTTAATCGCGTCCTTAGTGGATTTCAAAACACTCTTGCGATCGTTAACCAAGGTTCCATCGATATCAAAAAAAACAGCTTTGACTTCCATCCTATCCCAATCTCCCCTTTTGTGATACAATGATTATACCACATTTCAGAAAGAGTGAGTAAATCATGCCTAAGAAAATCCTTGTTTTACATACGGGTGGAACTATTTCCATGCAAGCCGATGCTTCTGGCGCTGTTGTGACGAGTTCAGATAATCCCATGAACCATGTGTCCAATCCTCTTGAAGGAATCCAAGTCCACGCCTTGGACTTTTTTAACCTGCCAAGCCCCCATATCAAACCCAAGCATATGCTGGCCCTCTACCAAAAAATCAAAGATGAAGCAGATAACTACGATGGAGTGGTGATCACACACGGGACCGATACTTTAGAGGAAACAGCTTATTTCCTTGATACCATGGAAGTTCCCCATATGCCTATCGTTCTAACAGGTGCCATGCGCAGCTCCAACGAACTCGGTAGTGACGGTGTTTATAATTATCTGAGCGCTTTACGAGTGGCTAGCGATGACAGAGCTGCTGACAAAGGAGTTTTGGTCGTTATGAACGATGAAATCCACGCTGCCAAGTATGTTACCAAAACGCATACAACCAACGTCAGCACCTTCCAGACTCCAACACACGGGCCACTTGGTCTGATTATGAAACACGAAATCCTCTACTTTAAAACAGCTGAACCTCGTGTTCGCTTTGACCTTGATCACATACAAGGTTTAGTCCCTATTATCTCGGCTTATGCTGGTATGACAGATGAGCTGATTGATATGCTGGATTTGGAACAATTGGACGGTTTGATTATCCAAGCCTTCGGAGCTGGTAATATTCCCAAAGAAACGGCTCAAAAATTAGAAAGCCTTCTACAAAAAGGAATCCCAATCGCCCTGGTTTCACGTTGCTTTAACGGTATTGCCGAGCCTGTTTATGCCTACCAGGGTGGAGGCGTACAGTTGCAAAAATCTGGTGTCTTCTTTGTTAAAGAACTCAACGCCCAAAAAGCCCGCTTGAAACTCCTCATTGCCCTCAATGCCGGACTAAAAGGGCGAGCTTTGAAAGACTATATGGAAGGCTAAGTCTCTTCTCCAGAAAGCAAAATCAGGAAATCTGCACGATTCCCTGATTTTTTCTATTTCCGTTTTCGTGTCGAACGACGTTCTGTCAAACCATGAGGTAAGAGAACTTCACGTTCTTCCAACTCTTCCTTGTGCATAATCTTAGTCAACATACGCATACTAATAGCACCAAGGTCATAAAGAGGTTGGGCAATAGTTGTCAAGTTTGGACGGGTAAAGCGTGAGATTTGTGAATCATCACTAGTAATGATTTCAAACTCTTCTGGCACAGACACACCCTTATCAGCAAGGCCGTTCAAGACACCTGCTGCCAATTCATCACCTGTTACAACTGCTGCAGTTGCGTTTGATGAAATCAAACGCTCTGCCAAGGCATAACCGTCTTCATAAGTGTATTTGGATTCAAATACCAATCCTTCGCTATAAGAAATACCTGCTTTTTTCAAGGCTTCCTTGTAGCCAACCAAACGAACCTTACCATTGATATCATCCACTAGTGGACCGCTTACGAAAGCAATGCGCTCATTTTCTTTAGCAAGGTAGGTTACTGCATCAATCGTCGCTTGTTTGTAGTCAATATTGACACTTGGAAGCTGATGTTCCACATCCACAGTTCCTGCAAGAACAACTGGTGTCCGAGAGCGAGAAAACTCTGAACGAATTTTTTCAGTCAAGTGGTAGCCCATAAAGATGATACCATCCACTTGCTTAGAAAACAGGGTATTGACAACTGAAACTTCCTTGTCATCATCCTCATCACTATTGGCAAGGACGATATTGTACTTGTACATTTCAGCGATATCGTCAATCCCTTTAGCAAGCGTTGAGAAATAGCCATTGGTAATATTTGGGATCACCACACCGACAGTGGTTGTCTTTTTACTTGCAAGACCACGCGCCACAGCATTTGGACGGTAATCCAAACGATCAATCACCTCAAGCACTTTTTTACGAGTATTCTCTTTTACATTCTTATTGCCATTGACTACACGGCTAACCGTCGCCATTGAAACTCCTGCTTCACGGGCGACATCATAAATCGTTACTGTATCGTCTGTATTCATTCCATTTCCTTTCTATATCATACCTCACGAGACTCCAAAAAAGAGACGGTATGAAAATTTCGTTTTCATGATTCCACTTATTCCATTTTATCACTATTTGTAAACACTTTCAAGCGTTTTTTGAAGATTATTTGAAAAAATTTCATAGGAAGCTATGTTTATGAAGAAAAAATCACCTTTTCTTGATTTTTAATCCTATTTGCTGTATGATAAGGGAAAAGAAAGGGGGAAGAAATATGGCTTTTACCAATACCCACATGCGGTCAGCTAGTTTTGGCATTGTTACCAGCTTGCCTGATGACGTTATTGACTCATTTTGGTATATCATCGACCATTTCTTAAAAAATGTCTTTGAATTGGAAGAAGAACTCGAGTTTCAATTGCTCAATAACCAAGGAAAAATTACCTTCCACTTCTCAAGTCAACACCTCCCTACAGCCATTGATTTTGACTTTAACCATCCCTTTGACCCTCTTTATCCCCCGAGAGTTCTGGTTTTAGATATGGACGGTAGAGAAACTATCCTCCTCCCAGAAGAAAATGACCTATTTTAAAAACTCTAGCCTTCAGTTACAAGCAACTGAAAACTAGAGTTTTTTCTATTGTTTCAAAGCATTATACAAGTTACGGATAGGTTGCTTTAATGTAGGATGGATAAAATGAGGCGCAATTTCTTGTAGAGACTCAAGAACAAAAAGGCGTTCCGCTATGTAAGGATGGGGCAAAATAAGGTCATCTGTATAAAGGACCTGGTCCTCCACAAAGAGTAAGTCCAAATCAATCAAACGAGGTCCCCAATGCACTTCTCTAACCCGTCCCATCTCTGACTCAATGGCTAACAAGTTCTCTAATAGAACTGGGGCCGGCAACCAGGTTTCAACCTCAACCACTTGATTAGCAAAGCTATCTTGCTCCACACCACCCCAAGGCTCCGTCGTCAAGACACTGGACTCTTTGAGAATATGGATACCTCGAGCTCGCATTTTCTCAATGGCTTGTTTCAAGTTTGCATGTTTATCTCCCATATTGCTTCCTAGGGCGATAAAGGCCCGTTGCTTGCGGCGATGAATGGTTACCGAGCAAGTATCTAGCGGCAAATGCACTGGCGCCCAAGGTTTTTTCAGTTCCAGCTGAATTTCTTGGACCAGAGGATAAGCCTCAAAAGTACGTTCTACTAGTTTGTAGGCTACCGTTTCAATCAAGTCCTCAGTGGTTTCCTGAAACCAAGTCGTCCACTGCTGACACAATTCTCCGTAATGGACAGAGGCTGTTAAATCCAAGTCTGTAGCCGCCTTGGTCATATCATAGGATAGGATTGCGGAAATAACAAACTTCTGCCCCAATTCTTTCTCACTAGGAAAAAGACCATGATAGGCAAAAATTTCCAAATCCTTAATCTGCAGTTGATCCATAATGATTCCTTTCTAGAAAAATCCGCTTGAAGCGGATTTTTTTTATACTCAATGAAAATCAAAATGCAAACTAGGAAGCTAGCCACAGGCTGCTCAAAACACTGTTTTGAGGTTGCAGATGGAAGCTGACGTGGTTTGAATTTGATTTTCGAAGAGTATTATAGTCCCATTATTCGAAGAGTATTATAGTCCCATTAAACGATAAGCCTGGTCTCGGAGGTCCTTATCTGTTTCAAATAGACCACGAGCTACTGTCGTCAAGGTTGCTGTGCCTGGTTTTCTGACACCTCGCATGCTCATACACATATGTTCCGCCTCAATGACAACAAAGGCTCCTTTAGCACCTAGATACTCCATCAAGGCATCGGCCACTTCGATATTCAAACGTTCTTGAATTTGTGGTTTTTTCGAATAAACTTCAACCGTACGGGCTAGCTTAGACAAACCTGCCACACGACCATCTGGAATGTAGGCAATATGTGCTCTCCCATAAAATGGTAGAAAGTGGTGTTCACACATAGTGTGGAAAAAGATATCTTTTTCTACCACCATATTATCGTCAATAATTTCAAAGGATTTTGACAAATGTTCCTCCGCTGTTTGACCAAGACCTGAAAAAATCTCTTGGTACATACGGGCTACACGAGCAGGTGTTTCCTGCAAGCCCTCACGGTTAGCGTCCTCTCCGACGGCCTCGATAATCATTTTTACAGCTGCTTCAATCTTTTGTGTATCCATTTTCGTTCTTCCTCTCCATCAGATAGGCTCTCACTTGGCTCAAGAAATACAAGGAACCCGTGACAATCCTAACTGTTTGTTTCTCTTCTTTTTTATCTGTCAATTTCTGCTCTAGAAAATCCTGCCAACCTTGGTAGCTGAGATTTTTAGACTTGGCTGCCTCTTTCAGCACGTTTTCATCAGTCGCCCGACTATCGTCAAAATGTGTCAGGGTAAGCTCAGTATCTGGCATGGCCCCCAGCAAGTCCAACATATCCTCCAAGGCCTTGGTTTTGATACAAGTAAAGAGGATTTCCTTACGATAATCCGCAAAGCGTTCTTGCAAGGTTGCTAATAAAGCCTTGATAGCATGGGGATTGTGGGCTCCATCCAAAATCATCAAGGGTTCTCTTGACACGACCTCCAGACGCCCCGGCCATCTTGTTTCTTCCAGAGCTTTAGCAAGTAAGGTATTAGCTGGTAGCTCTCGACCATCTTCTTGACAAAAAGTATCAAGTAAAGCTATAGCCATCCCAGCATTCTCTATCTGGTGCAAACCAAGCAGTCCAGTCTGGAAGCGACCTTGTCTGAGAGAACTAGTATAGTCAAAGACTTCGCCTGTAACCACACTCTTTTGATGGCTGACCTGATAATCTGTCCCGTAGGCAAATCTCGGAGCATCTTTCCCTTCCGCAATGCGGTCAATCACAGCCAAAGCTTCTGAAGCAATACGACCTGTCACCAAGGGAATACCTTGTTTGGTAATGCCAGCTTTCTGCTCTGCTATGGCTTCCAAGGTGTCACCAAGTAGGGCTACATGGTCCAATCCAATAGTCGTAATTCCTGTCAAAATGGGCTGACAGACATTGGTGCTATCTAAAAGCCCACCCATGCCGACTTCCATGATAGCCACATCTACTTGCTCTGAAGCAAAGTAGTCATAGGCTATGGCTGTGATAATCTCAAACTCGGTTGTGCCCTGTAAATTAGCGACCGCTTCTCCCTCCAGCAAAGACTGATAGTCTGCCATGAGGGTTTCTAGCTTCGCTTCTGGGATAGATTCCCCATTGATGCTAATCTGATCTGTGTAATGAATGAGATAGGGCGAACTGAACACGCCTACTCTCAGACCTAGCTTTACGAGCATATTTTTCAAAAAAGCAATGGTCGAACCCTTGCCATTGGTCCCTCCGATATGGATGACCTTGAGTTTGAGATGGGGATTGCCACGCAAAGCTAATAGTTCCACCATTCGTTCCAAGCCAAAATGCGGTTGGTCCGTCCGGTAGTTGGCAATCCACTGATTGTTTTGAATCTCTTTCATCTTATTTATATTGTTTTAAATCTAGATTTTCCGCTTCATCAGCCAGACGAATAGCGGAGGCAATTTCAACTGCCATCCTGTGACTAGCTACATCATGCACGCGCACCACTTCTACTCCCTGCCTCGCAGCGATACTGGTTACCTGAGCCGAAGCCGTATCTCGATTGCGGAAACCAAGTTCTGTCTCAGGATTGACTTCAAAACCATTTTCTTCAAGGATGTTGATGACAAACCGCTTGCGCGACACTCCAAGAAAGATTGGATAGCCCTTCTGATGGAGTTTATTCAGGTCCCGTAAAAGAAGCAAATTTTCTTTCTTGGTCAGACCAAAGCCGATTCCTGGATCCAACAGGATATTTTCTTGTGCGATTCCAGCTTGATTCGCTCTCGCTAAGGCTCTGTCAAAGAAAGCCTCCATCAAGTCTTCGATTGGCAATATTTCAAAGTCAGCTAACTCTTCCTCTGTAAAAGCTTGTCCAAAACCAAAATGAGGAAATATAAGCGAGCTAGGGTGCTGAGGTCGCGCCATGACTGGATTAAACATGATGACTACTTTCGCACCAGCCTTAGCAACCTCATGGGCCATTTTCTCATCACCCATAAGACCAGTGATATCATTGACTAGATTGGCACCAGCAGCCAAAGCAGCTTCTGCTACTTGACTCTTCCAAGTATCAATAGAGATGAGAACATCACTTTCCTTGCGAATCGCTTTAATCACTGGAACAACACGCTGGATTTCCTCTTCTATCTCAACATAGCTGCTTCCCGGCCGAGTCGATTCTCCGCCGATATCTAGCATACTAGCCCCTTCTGCTATCAATTTACGAGCCTGCTGGAGTGCTTGCTCAAGAGCAAAAAATTGACCACCGTCCGAAAAGGAGTCTGGGGTTACATTGATAATTCCGCAAATAGCTGTCTTTGCATGATTGGCTTTACTTGACATATCTGTCACTCCCTCAAGGCTTTTCACCATATTATTTCTCTATTTTACCATAAAAAGAAAAAGATGGACACGATTGCATTCATCTTTTTCCCAGTAGAAACAAGTAAGCAATTGTCAAAAATCTTAAACAGAGATTCCTAATGTCCGACTCAAAATCACCACGAGAGCCAACAAACAGAAAGCAACCCCATTCACAATCATGTGAAGTAAGATAGACATTTCCAAACGTTGGGTCTTGTAAGCCGTCCAAGATAGAACGATCGACATACCTCCATAAATCAATAAAGAAGGTAAATTACTTGGTTGATGCAATAAAGCAAACACAACCGTACCGACTACAAATCCCAAATTTTCCTTGCCTCGGAAAATCTTTTTAGGAACAATCCCACGGCACAAGATTTCCTCACAAATTGGAGCAAGCAAGGCCAACAAGAAGAAACTGGAAATCAGAGAACTATTCTGAACCATATCGTTAATCTGAGACTGGTTACCTGTTGTCGTCTCATTTGACAGTTGCAACAAGATAGAACCAAGTATATTTGAACAGATAATGACTAAATAACTCAAGCCCAATCGTGCCAAATCCTTAGCTCTAAAAAATGAAAAATTGAAACTTGCTAATTGCGTTTTACGAGCTCCAATAATAAATAGCACCAGAACCACAATCGAAATACCAGCAACTATCAGTCCTGACTGCAACAGTGGTACTGCATTTAAAGTTAAAATAGCAGTAACCCCTATAGGAATCTGATATAAAATTGTCGCCAGAAAAAAGATTAACAGCCAGCCTGCACGATTCAATAATTCTTTCCACATATTTTTCTCTTTCATCACCTATCTCCTTTGTATTCAAAAAGGGGGAAAATCCCCCTGGGTTATCCTATTATAAGGCCATGCTGATGTAGTTAAGGATAAACAAGGCATCCAAAATCCAAATCATGACATGAACATCTTTAGCTTGACCTTTGACAAGCTTAGTCAAAGTGTAAGTCAAGAAACCAACTGCAATCCCTTGAGTGATAGAGTAGCTGAATCCCATAAAGATAGATGTGAAGAAAGCAGGAACCGCTTCAGACATATCGTCCCAATGGATATTTTTCAAGCTAGCCAACATCATAATCCCAACGATAATCAAGATTGGAGCTGTAGCGGCTGTTGGTACAATCGCTAGAAGTGGACTAAAGAAGCTTGAGATCGCAAAACAGATAGCTACAACCAAGGCTGTCAAACCAGTACGTCCACCTGCACCAATACCAGCAGCAGACTCAACATAAGTCGTTACGTTCGAAGTACCAGCGATGGCACCAATTGAAGTACCAATCAAGTCAGAGTAAAGAGCCTTATCCAACTTAGCTGATTGGTGATTTTCACCATTTGTCGCTACGATACCAACTTTTTCACCTGTACCGATCAAGGTACCAATTGTATCAAAAATATCTGTCAATGAGAAGGCAAGAATAGCCATCAGAGTTTCAGGCAAGCGAGCTGTATCTGAAATCAAAGCTCCCAAACCTTCTGAACCAAGAGCTACACCAAAGACTGTCTTCAAGTCTTCAAAGGCTGCACCAACATGGTTATTAGCAAAATCGATGCTTGACAAATCTACCAAACCAACTGCGATAGCAAGAATAGTTGTTGTCAAGATAGAGAGGATAATTCCCCCTTTAATTCCTTTGATAACAAAGAAGATTGTAATGGCCAGTCCTGCAAGTGCCACCAAAACAGCTGGGTTATTAAAGTCAACCAATCCTGGAACTGCTGATGCATTTGCTGTAATCGTTGCTTTAGCTTTGTCAGCCCCTTCTCCTACAACAGTATAGTTACCTGGATCAATCGTAAATTTCAAAAATCCAGCATTCTTAATTCCTACGTAGGCAAGAAAGACACCGATACCAGCTGAAATAGCTGAGCGAAGAGCATTTGGAATCGATTCAATGATCATTTTACGAACATTTGTCAAGGTAATAATCAATGAGATAATCCCACAGATGAAGACCATAGCTAGGGCTTCTTGCCAAGAATAACCGAGTCCAAATACAACTGTAAAGGTAAAGAAGGCATTGAGTCCCATACCTGGCGCTTGAGCATATGGCAAGTTGGCGTAGAAGGCCATCATCAGTGTACCAGCAACTGCACCGATAATCGTTGCGAGGAATACACCCTGAGCAGGCATTCCTGTTTGCGAAAGAATTTGTGGGTTTACAAAGAGAATATAGCTCATTGCAAAGAAAGTTGTTAAACCAGCGAGAACCTCTGTACGAACGTCTGTACCATTCTCTTTTAGTTTAAATAATTTATCCATTATCAATCTCCTTTTAATTTTTACGAACAATAATAGAATTATATCATTTATCATTCACTTTTTCAATATCTTTGTTTGATTTATTTAAGAATTTGATGGAATTTCTTTTTTGGTTTCGAATCTGCTTTTCTTCCTGCTTTCTGTTATAATAGTAGACATCTTATCTGAAAAGACACTAGAAAGGTCCCTATGACGAAAAAAATTATTGCAGTTGACCTGGATGGAACCCTGCTCAACTCAGACAGTCAGATTTCTGACTTTACCAAAGAAACAATAAAAAAAGTTACTGAAAAAGGGCATCAGGTTATTATTACGACGGGTCGCCCTTACCGCATGTCAAAAGATTTTTACCGTGAACTAGGCTTAAACACTCCTATGATTAATTTCAACGGCTCCCTTACTCATTTACCAGACCAAGTTTGGGATTTTGAAAAGTGTTTGACTGTAGACAAAAAATATCTGCTAGACATGATTCGACGTTCAGAGGACATTCAAGCCGATTTTATCGCTGGAGAATACCGTAAAAAATTCTACATTACAAATCCTAATGAAGAAATTGCCAATCCCAAACTATTTGGCGTAGAAGCTTTCCACCCTGAAGATCAATTTCAGTCTGAATTAGTGACCAAGGACCCTAACTGTATCCTGTTACAGACCAGAGCCAGTGACAAGTATGCCTTGGCAAAAGAAATGAACGCCTTCTACCAGCATCAACTGTCTATCAATACCTGGGGCGGTCCGCTCAATATCCTTGAGTGTACCCCAAAAGGTGTCAATAAGGCCTTTGCTTTGGACTACTTGCTCAAGGTAATGAACCGCGACAAAAAGGATTTGATTGCCTTTGGAGATGAACACAATGATACCGAAATGCTAGCTTTTGCTGGGAAAGGTTATGCAATGAAAAATGCCAACCCAGAGCTACTCCCCTATGCAGATGAGCAAATTTCCTTGACAAATGACCAAGACGGGGTTGCCAAAACCCTGCAAGACTTATTCTTATAACCTATACTGATACTCAATGAAAATCAAAGAGCAAACTAGGAAGCTAGCCGTAGGCAGTACTTGAGTACGGCAAGGCGAAGCTGACGTGGTTTGAAGAGATTTTCGAAGAGTATGACCAGCTTGCAAGCTGGTCTTTGTGCTCTTTTCACAGTCTCATCAACCAGTTAATCGATTGTTCTACTTTTTGCCTCCAAAACCTTGGAAAAGGCTTTCTTTTGTGATATAATTCACATATAAATACAAGAGAGCTCGTCATACTCGACTCTGTTGATACAAAATCAATCCAGTCCTGTTTCTCCTGCTCTCCGTTAATATCAAGGAGGATAGCTATGAAAGCTGTTGTTGTAAATCCAGAAAGCACTGGTGTTGCTATTGAAGAAAAAGTACTCCGTCCACTTGAAACTGGGGAAGCACTTGTAGAAATTGAATATTGTGGTGTTTGCCACACTGACCTCCACGTTGCCCATGGTGACTTTGGTCAAGTACCAGGCCGCGTCCTAGGACACGAAGGTGTTGGTATCGTTAAAGAAATTGCCCCAGATGTTAAAAGCCTTAAAGTCGGCGACCGCGTCAGCGTTGCTTGGTTCTTTGAAGGATGTGGCACTTGCGAATACTGTACAACTGGTCGCGAAACCCTTTGCCGTACAGTGAAAAATGCCGGCTACTCAGTAGATGGTGGTATGGCTGAACAATGTATCGTAACTGCAGACTATGCTGTTAAAGTTCCTGACGGACTTGATCCAGCCCAAGCCTCTTCTATCACATGTGCTGGTGTAACAACCTATAAAGCTATTAAAGAGGCCAAAGTTGAACCAGGTCAATGGGTTGTTCTTTACGGCGCTGGTGGTCTTGGTAACCTAGCTGTTCAATATGCTAAAAAAGTATTCAATGCTCATGTCATCGCAGTTGATATCAATAACGACAAACTTGCCCTTGCAAAAGAAGTAGGAGCTGACATTGTTATTAACGGCCTCGAAGTTGAAGATGTACCTGGACTCATCAAGGAAAAAACTGATGGCGGAGCTCATTCAGCTGTCGTAACTGCTGTGTCTAAAGTTGCCTTCAACCAGGCTGTTGACTCAGTTCGTGCTGGTGGTCGCGTTGTCGCTGTCGGCCTTCCTTCTGAAATGATGGAACTCAGTATCGTAAAAACCGTTCTAGATGGAATCCAAGTCATCGGTTCTCTCGTTGGAACTCGTAAAGACTTGGAAGAAGCCTTCCAATTCGGTGCAGAAGGTTTGGTAGTTCCAGTTGTTCAAAAACGTCCAATAGAAGATGCCGTAGCCATTTTCGACGAAATGGAAAAAGGTCAAATCCAAGGACGTATGGTACTCGACTTCACCCACTAATCTATTAGAAACCTATTTTAAAAGTTGGAATGCGCTTCCAACTTTTTTATATTAAATTTTTAAATAAGGATTCAAAAAAACTTCTCTAAAACTCAATATATCAATATTTTCAGATGTAATCTTTTTAATTATTTTATGATAAATAGTTGATTTTTAGATGAAAACGGTTTATACTTAAAAAGTCTTAAAGTTTTCTTAAACGAAAACTAAAACAAAAAAGGAGGAATGACAATAATGAGTATCGGAATCATTATTGCGAGCCACGGCGAATTTGCTGCGGGTATTCATCAGTCAGGATCTATGATCTTTGGTGAACAAGAAAAGGTTCAAGTTGTAACCTTTATGCCAAATGAAGGTCCTGATGATCTATACGCTAAGTTTAATAACGCTGTTGCTGCATTTGACGCAGAAGATGAGGTTCTAGTTTTGGCTGACCTTTGGAGTGGATCTCCATTTAACCAAGCTAGCCGCGTGATGGGAGAAAATCCTGAGCGTAAGTTTGCCATCATCACAGGACTTAACTTACCGATGTTAATTCAAGCCTACACAGAGCGCCTCATGGACGCTGCTGCAGGTGTAGAAAAAGTCGCTGCTAATATCATTAAAGAAGCCAAAGATGGCATCAAAGCTCTTCCAGAAGAGCTAAACCCAGTTGAGGAAGTAGCAAGCGCTGCAGCTGCTCCAGTTGCCCAAGCTGCTATTCCAGAAGGAACTGTCATCGGAGACGGTAAACTCAAAATCAACCTTGCCCGTCTAGACACTCGTTTACTTCACGGTCAAGTTGCAACTGCTTGGACTCCAGATTCAAAAGCAGATCGTATCATCGTTGCTTCAGATAACGTAGCTAAAGACGAATTACGTAAAGAATTGATTAAACAAGCAGCTCCAGGTAAAGTGAAAGCAAACGTTGTTCCTATCCAAAAACTAATCGACGTTGCAAAAGATCCTCGCTTCGGAGAAACACATGCCCTTATCTTGTTTGAAACACCTCAAGATGCCCTTCGTGCTATCGAAGGTGGCGTGCCAATCAAAACTCTTAATGTTGGATCAATGGCTCACTCAACTGGTAAAACAATGGTTAACAACGTTTTGTCTATGGACAAAGAAGACGTTGCTACATTTGAAAAAATGCGTGACCTTGGTGTTGAATTTGATGTACGTAAAGTACCAAACGACACCAAAAAAGATTTGTTTGACTTGATCAACAAAGCGAACGTGCAATAATCGATTTTATGAAAGGATTTTAAAGATGTCTATTATTTCTATGGTTTTAGTAGTCGTTGTAGCCTTCCTAGCAGGTCTTGAAGGTATCCTCGACCAGTTCCAATTCCATCAACCAATTGTAGCTTGTACCCTTATCGGTCTTGTTACTGGTAACCTTGAAGCAGGGATTATCCTTGGTGGTTCTCTTCAAATGATCGCCCTTGGTTGGGCTAACATCGGAGCTGCCGTAGCTCCTGACGCTGCTCTTGCTTCTGTTGCTGCTGCCATTATCATGGTTCTTGGTGGCGACTTTACTAAGACAGGTATCGGTGTTGCCCAAGCGGTTGCTATCCCTCTTGCAGTTGCTGGTCTATTCTTGACTATGATTGTCCGTACACTCTCTGTCGGATTGGTTCACACTGCTGATGCTTCTGCTAAAAAAGGTGACTTTAAAGCAGTTGAACGTGCTCACTTTGTCGCACTTCTTCTTCAAGGTCTTCGTATTGCAATCCCTGCAGCACTCCTTCTAATGGTACCAACTGAAACCGTACAAAGCATTCTAAATACTATGCCTGATTGGCTCAAAGATGGTATGGCTATCGGTGGTGGTATGGTCGTTGCCGTTGGTTACGCTATGGTTATCAACATGATGGCAACTCGTGAAGTATGGCCATTCTTCGCTATCGGTTTCGTGCTTGCTGCCGTGTCAGATATCACTCTAATCGGATTTGGTGCTATCGGTGTTGCTATCGCTCTTATCTACCTTCACCTTTCTAAAACTGGTGGAAATGGTGGCGGAGGAGCCGCAACTTCCAACGACCCAATCGGCGATATCCTAGAAGACTACTAAGATAAGAAAGGACTGAAAACATCATGACTGAAAAACTTCAATTAACTAAATCAGATCGTAAAAAAGTTTGGTGGCGTTCAACTTTCTTACAAGGTTCTTGGAACTATGAACGTATGCAAAACTTGGGTTGGGCTTACTCATTAATTCCAGCTCTTAAAAAACTCTACACTAAAAAAGAAGATCAAGTCGCTGCTCTTGAGCGCCATCTTGAGTTCTTCAACACTCACCCATACGTAGCCGCTCCAATCATGGGGGTTACTCTTGCACTTGAAGAAGAACGTGCTAACGGTGTTGAAATTGATGACGCTGCTATCCAAGGGGTTAAAATCGGTATGATGGGACCTCTTGCTGGTATCGGTGACCCAGTATTCTGGTTTACAGTACGCCCAATCCTTGGATCACTCGGTGCTTCACTTGCCCTTACTGGTAATATCTTAGGTCCAATCCTCTTCTTCGTTCTTTGGAACTTGATTCGTATGTCATTCTTGTGGTATACACAAGAGATTGGATACAAGGCTGGATCAGAAATCACTAAAGATATGTCTGGCGGTATCCTTCAAGACATCACTAAAGGAGCTTCTATCCTTGGTATGTTCATTCTTGCTGTCCTTGTTCAACGTTGGGTAAATATTAAATTTGCTTTCGATGTTGCCAAAGTTCAACTAGATGAAAAAGCTTATATCCATTGGGATAAATTGCCAGAAGGATCTAAAGGTATCCAAGAAGCATTCGCACAAGTAGGACAAGGATTATCTCAAACACCTGAAAAAGTTACTACTTTCCAACAAAACTTGGATATGTTGATCCCTGGACTATCAGGACTACTCCTTACTCTCCTTTGCATGTACTTGCTTAAGAAAAAAGTATCTCCAATCACTATTATCCTTGCACTCTTCGCAGTGGGTATTGTGGCACATGTTCTTCACATCATGTAATCAAGCAACTTAAAAGGAATCAGGTTCTAAAATCTGATTCCTTTTTTCTATACTTTTATTCGGCCAAGGCACCCATTGGATCCCATGGTGCAAGGACGATTGGTTCTGCTTCATAGGCAGCTAGTTCTTCTGCTGTTAGTAATTCCTTACGAACAACAATTTGATAAGTGTATTCGTCCATCCAAGCATCTGAAGCAACAAAGTAACCATCTGTACCAACCTTGTCTCCCCATGAGTTTTCAACCTTCCACTTGGTTGACTTGCCATTTTCATCCAAATCCACACCTGTCAAGACCATGGCGTGGGTCATCAAGCTCTCACTGTAATCCAAACGTCCAGCCTTGTCTTGAGTGAGTTTAATGTCCATGCTTGATTCAAAGTCATAAACATCTGTCGCAAGGATCCCAGCTTTACGATTGCTGAGTTGACCGACATCTGATCCAAACCAAACAGTCTCACCTGCTTGCATTTGGGCAATCGCTAATTCTTTCAAGCGTTCCATCGGTACATTGATGTAACGAACCGCACGGCTACCAACCACATTCCCCAACATCTCAACTGTGTAAGATTTGCCGTAAGGCTTGTCAGCAGTTGGGGCATTGATAACAGAAACATAGTCCTCTAGAGGAAGATTGACATATTTCTTGTAAAACTCTTGTGGTGTGATGCCCTTTTCGCTTTGGTAGTTGTTATCCTTATCGCGATAAGCAAAGTCAAATTTACGTGGTGGAAGGCCTAGGGACATAGCAAGAAAATTAAAGATTTCTTGCAAGAGGTCTTCTTTCTTAGCTTGAACAGTCGCTTGGTCTGCACCAGAAGCGAGCAAGTCACGCAAGATTTGAGCATCTTGACGAAGCAATTTGTTGAGAATGGCATTTAGCTCACGACTACTGCTAGATGAAACAGATTCAGGGTAAACCGACTTAGGAACGACACCGTATTTCTCAAAGAGAGACACCACCATATCCCACTGACCTCCGTCTTGTTGTGGTGTTTGGAGTAGGAATTTAACCTTACGGCTGGTCAAGTCTTGGTCTGCAGTCGCAATGACTTGCTCCAAGAACCAGTTTGATTTCTCATACTTGTCCCAGAAGAAGGTGTGGGCCTGTGATAACTCAAAATTTTCCAATTTATATTGTGAAATGAGTTTGTGGCGGAAGGTGTTAAGAGCTGCAAACATCCAGCAACGACCAGACGCTTTCTGGTTGGTTACCTTGTCCTTAGTCAAATCCAATGAGAAAACAGGTGTATTGTCTACATGGCTTTGGCGACGTTCTAGGGCTGCAAAAATTCCATTGTGGCTGGCTGCATTTTCAATCGCTTGGTATTTGACATTTGCTTCATAATTGGCAAATAATTTATCAGTAAATGATTCTTGAATCGCGTTCATAGATTCCTCCTTTTATTCTACAGTCTATTATAACTCTTTTCACAAAGGAAGCAACTGAAAAACATAAAAGGCAAGGATATTCTTCCTCACCTTTTTCGAATATAAACCAAATTAAGTAATACTAGCAAGAAGATTTTCTAATTCCTCCTTGGTCAAGCGACGCCATTCCCCTCGTTCTAAGTTCTCATCCAATACTAGCGTTCCCATAGTCAAACGTTGCAAGTCTACTACTTCCTTGCCACAGTAGCCCACCATACGCTTGATCTGATGAAACTTCCCTTCTGCAATGGTCACACGGATTTGGCTTTGATTCTTTTCTGGATCTATGGACACAATCTCCAGTCTAGCGGGCTGACAGGTAAAGTCTTTGAGCGGAATGCCCTTAGCAAATATATCCACATCTTCTTGGGTCATGATTCCCTTGACTTGTGCCAGATAAGTCTTGTCCACATGACGCTTAGGTGAAAGAAGAGCATGGGCAAGCTTGCCGTCATTGGTCAAGAGCAAAAGACCATGCGTGTCAATATCCAAGCGTCCTACTGGGAAAACTTCCTTGCTCCGAGCCAAGTCATCCAGCAAGTCCAGAACGGTTCTGTGCTTGGGATCCTCAGTCGCTGAAATAACTCCTTGGGGCTTGTTCATCATGTAGTAGACAAACTCCTCGTACTCCAGCACTTGACCGTCAAAGCGAATCTCATCTATTTTTTCATCAATCTGCAATTTAGCTGATTTCTCTTTTTTACCATTTACCGTCACGTGCCCAGCCTTGAGCAAGTTTTTGACCTCAGTCCGGCTCCCCACAGCGCAGGCAACTAAAAATTTATCTAATCTCATAGAATCATTATACCATATCAAAAGGAGGCCGTCTCAATAACCAACCTCCTTTTCGTTTCATACTCTTCAAAAATCGCTTCAAACCGCGTCAATGTCGCCTTGCCGTATGTATGGTTACTGACTTCGTCAGTTCTATCTGCAACCTCAAAACAGTGTTTTGAGCTGGCTTCGTCAGTTTCATCTACAACCGCAAAGCAGTGCTTTGAGCAGCCTGCGGCTAGTTTCCTAGTTTGCTCTTTGATTTTCATTGAGTATCAGATTTAAGAAATTAACTTCCTCGTCTCCAAAAAATTGCTAAGACAATCATGGCACCTAAAATCGCTGGGATAATGGCTGTTCCTGATAAAACTGGTCCCCAAGTTCCAAAGAGCAAGTGCCCCAGAAAGGCACCAATCCATCCGAGAAACATTTTCCCAAAGCATCCCATGCGTTCTCCACGATCGGTCAAAGCACCTGCCAAGAATCCCACTAGGAGACCAACAAACATACTTCCTATCATCTCAGCTCCTTAATTTGCCCAATCTCCGTTACGGAAGAGAGGTACACGTGTTCCATCCTCACGGATACCATCGATATCCATCTGATTAGAACCAATCATAAAGTCCACGTGAACATCTGAACGGTTAAGTCCCGCAGCTTCAAGCTCTTCTTCGCTCATCTCTGCGCCACCATCGACGCTAGTCGCATAGGCTGCACCGATAGCCAAGTGGTTTGAAGCATTCTCATCAAAAAGGGTGTTGAAGAAGGTAATGCCTGACTGAGAAATTGGACTTGGATCTGGTACCAAGGCACATTCACCCAAGGCACGCGCACCCGCATTTTCAAAGACAAGGTCTTTCATGACCTGATCCCCCTTCTCAGCAGTGATATCTACGATTTGTCCATCCTTAAAGGTCACCTTAATGCCTTCGATTATATTGCCATTATAGCCAAGCGGTTTTGTAGAGGTTACATAACCATCTGCACGACGGAAGTCAGGCGCTGTGAAAACTTCCTCTGTCGGCATATTTGGCAAGAATCCTTCGCCCTGTGCATTGATAGCCCCAGCTGATTCCCAAACGTGGTTCTTTGGCAAACCAAGTGTCAAATCTGTTCCTGGCGCTGTGTAGTGAAGAGCTGAAAATTGTTCTTTATTGAGCATATCAGCTTTACTCTTAAGGATAGCTGCATGCTCTTCCCAAGCCTTAACAGGATCTTCTTCGTAGACACGGCAAGTTTTGAAGATTTGGTCCCAAAGGAGATCAACTGCTTCTTCATCGCTCGCAGCATTTGGGAAGACTTTCTTAGCCCACTCAAGTCCAGCAGCAGCGGCTACAGTCCAGCTAACCTTGTTGGCTTGAGTTGCGATACGCATTGGCTTCATGGCAAGTCCCATGGCTTTAGCAGAAGCCGAAAGCTTGTCAGCATCCACTCCATTCAAAGCACCCGGATCAGATGAACGAACTCCAAGACGGCTAGCCTTGTTCTCCAAAAGATAGTTCATCTCAGCAATCTTGTATTCAGGCACATTATCCAGACGCTCCATCGGCGCATGGAGGAATTTCTCGCGGTTAATGACATCATCTGTCCACTGAACGATGACCTCATGCGCACCCAAGGCATAAGCTTCTTTGACGATTAGATGCGCCAACTCACGTTGCTCCACATCGATAGAGAGAGCCAAAGTGTGACCAGGTTGCACGTTAATTCCGTTCGCAACCAACAATTTCGCATATTTTTCTAGATTTTCTTTAAAATTTGGTAAAACCATGTTGTTTTCTCTTTTCTATTTTTATTTTTCTTTCAAAGCAGAAAATAATCCTGCTAAAGCAATAGCGCCCGACAATAGTGCTGTTGATAGAAGAATTGTTTGATCAGCAAGTTCCAATTGATATTCAAATACCTTCTCAGCCGGCTTATCTTCCGCAAAAATTCTTAGTTTCATGAGAACCCCCTTAAAATTTATTAAAACAAATCACTATGACTTCCTGTCCTCAGCAAATTTAAAATCAATTCCGACTTGTCTACTTTATAAACCAAAAGCCAATCTGGCTGGATATGGCATTCACGAACTCCTTGAAAATGTTTGGATGCCGTCAATGGATGATCACGATATCTAGCAGGAAGTTCTTTTTCTTGAACAAGAAAATTTAAAACTTCTTCTAATAATTCTGCCTTCAAACCACGCTTCATAGCCAACTTAAAATCTTTTTTAAACTGTTTATGATAACGAATCTTAAGCACGCAAATCCTCCATCAAGTCAGAGACTGATTCAAAGGATTGGCTCATATTACGATTTTGGTCTAAATCCGTTAACACTTGAAGCAACTTCCGATTTTCGTCTAGTCTAACATCAAAAGGTAATCCCTGATATTGAATAGCCTGACGAAGGAAAATATTAATAGCTGTTGTCATATCCATTCCCAGATTACTAAACACCTGTTGGGCCTGCTCCTTCACCTCACTATCCAGACGGATGCTCATACTCGTCTTTGACATACTCTCACCCTCTTTCTATAGACTATTTTAACAAAAAAGAAGGCTAATGTAAATCTATTGGATATACATTAGCCTCTTTGGATAGATGATTAAACAATTTTTTAAAACAACTCATCAAACAAACTCAACTGGTTATCCTCTGGCATATTGCCGAGAATGCCCATTTCATCCATCTTTTCAACCAAGGTTGAGGAAAGTCCGCCACGCTTGCGTAATTCTGTTTTAGAAAGAAATTCTCCCTCTTCACGCGCTCGTACCAACTGCTTGGCAACGTTCTCTCCCAGACCATCCATTGCTACAAATGGCGGAATGAGGGTATCCCCATCGATGAGGAACTCTGTCGCCTGACTACGGTAGAGATCGAGTTTTCCAAACTTGAAACCACGTTCCCACATTTCATTGACAATCTCAAGAGTTGTATAAAGATCAATCTCCACATTAGAAGCCTCATTGTTCTTCCGTTTTTCAGAGATTTCTTCCATTCTGCGCTTGATAGCATCCAAGCCCGCCCCCATGGTCTTGATATCAAATGCCTTAGCACGGATTGAGAAGTAAGCACAGTAGTAATAAATAGGGTGGTGAACCTTAAAGTAGGCTACACGCAAGGCCATCATAACGTAGGCTGCCGCATGGGCTTTAGGGAACATGTACTTAATTTTTCCACAGGACTCGATATACCACTCTGGCACCTTATTAGCCTTCATAGCTTCGATATAGCCATTTCTTTCCTCTTCGGAAATCTTCAGCCACAAGCCCTTACGTACGCGTTCCATGATGGTAAAGGCCATCTTAGGTTCCAGACCCGCATGCATAAGGTAAACCATGATGTCGTCCCGACAACCGATAACAGTTGATAGGTCCGCTATTCCTTGTTTAATCAAATCTTGTGCATTGCCCAGCCAAACGTCGGTACCGTGGGATAGACCTGAGAGCTGAAGCAACTCCGCAAAAGTCGTCGGATGGGTTTCATCGACCATCCCACGTACAAAGTTGGTTCCAAACTCTGGAATCCCCAGCATGCCCGTAGGCGTTCCGATTTGCTCAGGTGTTACCCCTAACACATCCGTCCCAGAAAAGAGGGCCATTACGCCTTCGTCATCCATAGGAATTTCATTAGGGTCAATCCCAGACAAGTCCTGCAGTTTCCGAATCATGGTCGGATCATCATGTCCTAGTACATCGAGTTTGAGGACGTTCTCGTCAATATCATGGAAGTTAAAGTGAGTGGTCTGCCATTCAGCCGTCACATCATCCGCTGGATACTGGACAGGCGTAAAGTCGTAGACATCCATGTAGTTAGGAATAACAACGATTCCCCCTGGGTGTTGTCCTGTCGTTCGTTTGACACCAGCAGCTCCCTGGGCTAGACGTTCCACCTCTGCATCACGATAAAACTTGCCATAATCTCGCTCATAGCCCTTGACAAATCCATAAGCGGTCTTGGCAGCCACCGTACCAACCGTTCCTGCACGGAAGGCATATTCCTCACCAAAGATATCACGCACATCCAAGTGGGCGCTAGGCTGATCCTCTCCCGAAAAGTTCAAGTCAATATCGGGAACCTTATCTCCATCAAAACCAAGGAAGGTCTCAAACGGAATATCCTGCCCATTTTTGCTGAGTTTGTGACCACAGTTCGGACAGTCCTTATTGGGCATATCAAAACCTGAACCATAAGAACCATCCGTGATAAACTCACTGTACTGACACTGACCACAGACATAGTGAGGAGAGAGAGGATTGACCTCTGTAATCCCAATCATGGTCGCAACGAAACTAGATCCGACAGATCCTCGAGAACCTACCAAGTAACCCCGTTCATTGGAACGTTGCACCAGCATCTGGGAAGCCAGATAAATCACGGCAAATCCATTCCCCAGAATAGAAGTTAATTCTTTTTCAATCCGCAAATCGACAATATCTGGCAGTGGATTTCCATAAATCTCAAATGCCTTCTTATAGGTTAACTCAGCGACCGTTTCTTCAGCCTTATCGATAAAAGGCGTATACAAGTCACCCTTAACGACCTCAACGGGTTCAAAGATTTCTGCCAAAGCATTGGTGTTTTCAATAACCAATTTGCGAGCTAGTTCCTCTCCCAAGAAGGCAAATTCATCCAACATCTCATTAGTCGTTCTAAAATGGGCTTTTGGCAGAGGAGCTGGTTGAGCATGTTCCCCATGACCGATAGTTCGGTTAATCATAGCCCCCTGTCCCAAACTACGGACAATAATTTCACGGTAAATCTCTTCTTCCGGTTCGATATAGTGGACATTCCCCGTAGCCAGAACGGGCTTGCCAAGGCGGTCTCCCACCTCTATCAAACTCTTGATAATGGTCTGGAGTTCTTCCATATCCTTGACCTGCTCCTTGGCAATCAAGGGGGCATAGATAGCTGGTGGCATGACCTCGATAAAGTCATAATACTTGGCCACCTCAACCGCCGCATCCACACCTTGGGAAACGACTACATCAAAAACTTCACCTTCAGAGCAAGCTGAACCTAAAATCAAACCTTCCCGATGGGCATCTAGAACTGTTCTCGGAATTCGTGGCACCCCTTCAAAGTACTTGGTATTAGACAGAGAAACCAGCTTAAAGATATTTTTTAGCCCCACCTGATTCTTGACATAAATGGTCGCATGCTTGATCCGAGCTTTTTTATAAGAATCTGGACTAATCAAATCAATGTTGAGTCTAGCTAAGTCGGTCACACCATGTTTTTCTGCTACCTCTTTGATAAAGATGAAAAGCAGACGACCTGTAGCTTCCGCATCGTAGTTGGCCATGTGGTGATGTTCCAAGGCCACACCAAAACGCTTGGTCAAAGGCCCCAAACCATGACGTTTATACTCAGGATAGAGGTTTCTAGCAAACTCTAACGTATCGATAACTGGCTGACTAATCCTTGGAAGACCATGACGCTCATAATTGGCATTCATAAATCCAACGTCAAAGGTAGCATTGTGGGCAACTAAGACCGTATCCTTGCAGAATTCTTGGAATTCTTGCAAAACTTGTTCTAGTGGTTTGGCATTTTTGACATGGTCATCTGTAATTCCAGTCAACTCAGTAGTAAAAGCTGACAAGGGATGTCCAGGATTGATAAATTCATCAAATTCAGCAATAACATTCCCCTTGTACATCTTAGAGGCCGCAACCTGAATCAAATCATTATAGATAGCTGAAAGTCCTGTCGTTTCCACGTCAAAGACCACGTAGGTCGCTTCTGACAAGTCCAGCTCCACTTCGTTATAGACGATAGGGACACGGTCCTCCACGATATTGGCTTCCATTCCATAGATTAGCTGGATTCCCGCTTTTTTGGCCGCCTTATAGCCGTGTGGGAAGGACTGGACATTCCCGTGGTCCGTGATGGCAACCGCCTTGTGTCCCCACTTAGCAGCTGTCGCAACGATTTCTTCAACCTCTGGTAGAGCATCCATAGTCGACATGTTAGTATGAGCATGAAACTCAACCCGCCGTTCTCCTTCTGGCATTAAATCCTTCCGCTCATAGTGAACAACTTCCTGCACATCCTGCACGTTCATAGTCAAATCGCGTGTGAAGTTATTCATCTCCACATTCCCACGAACTCGGAGCCAAGAATTTTTCTTAATTAGATCAAATTTCTGAGCCTCTTCCTCGTTCTTAACCCACTTTTGCATAGAAAAACTGGAAGTGTAGTCTGTCATTTTAAAGTTGATCAAAACACGCCCTGTTCTGGTCACTTTTTGCTCCACATCAAAAACAACCCCTTCAAAGACCAGACGATTTTCCTCAGTCGTCACTTCGATCATAGGAGTAATCTCCGCCTTATCTAGCTTTGGCTTAGCCGCAGCCTTTTTGGCCTGAAAATCAAAGGCTGGTTTCTCTTCAGCTGGAGGTGGTGCCATCTGTTCCAGTTGCTCCATAGCACGGAGCGCTTCCTCATTGGCCGCTTGAACAATCTGCTCATTTTCAGCATGAAAGGCCTCTTCCTGCTCTTGGGTCAGCACATCATTTTTCTCTACTTGACAGTTGAAAGTTGGAAAGCCAAACTTTTCAAGTTGTTTCGCTAAATTAGGAAGATGATTCTTCTTAAAATGTTCCTTATCAATCGCCTCAGAGCCTTCAATAAAGAGTTGATTGCCCTCAGCACGAACTTGCAGATTCTGGTAAAGGGACCTAAAACCTTGACTAGCACATGGCCCTTCAGAGAAAGCCTCCCTATAGTAGGACTGCAAGAGCTGATTTGAAAATTCTTGAGACCGAGCCTTAATTTCGAAAACAGCTTTATTGCCTGTCTTAGAAAATTCTTCGCTCAAACCTTTCTTTAATTCTAAAAAGATTTCAATCGGTAAAATATTAGAAAATACGAAATGAAACTCCCATACCTTACTAATTTTATGAACCACAACTCGCTCAATATCAGCCTGTAATAAAGCAGGATCCTGTCTCATTTCAGCAGACATCCCCAGTTGATTCATCAAAATTTCAAAACTATTTGACATTCATTTTCCTCACATTATTCTTCTACTATTTTACCATACTTAGAGGTGTTTTCTAAAGACAAAAGGAAGCCACTAAGTGACTTCCTTCTAGAGTGAGGACAGATTAATCTTCACCTTTGTTTTTCTTAATGATTTCTTCTTGTACTGACTTAGGTACATCTTCGTAGTGGTCAAATACCATCATGAATGTACCACGTCCTTGAGATGCAGAACGAAGAACTGTTGCGTAACCGAACATTTCAGCAAGTGGAACGTAAGCACGAACGATTTGGCTGTTACCATGTGCTTCCATACCATCTACACGTCCACGACGAGCAGTTACGTGACCCATAACATCACCAAGGTTTTCTTCTGGAACAGTGATTGTTACGAGCATCATTGGTTCAAGGATAGCTGGTTGTGCTGATTTAGCAGCTTCTTTAAGAGCAAGTGAAGCCGCAATCTTGAAGGCAGTTTCAGATGAGTCGACATCGTGGTATGAACCATCGTAAAGCTTAGCTTTAACGTCAACCATTGGGTAACCTGCAAGTACACCGTTAGCCATAGATTCTACCAAACCTTTTTCAACCGCTGGGATAAATTCACGAGGAACCACACCACCGACGATTGCGTTTTCGAATTCGAATCCTTTACCTTCTTCGTTTGGAGTAAATTCAATCCATACATCACCGAATTGACCTTTACCACCAGACTGACGTTTGAAGAATCCACGTGCTTGAGTAGAAGCGCGGAATGTTTCACGGTAAGATACTTGAGGAGCACCTACGTTCGCTTCAACTTTGAACTCACGACGCATACGGTCAACAAGGACGTCAAGGTGAAGCTCACCCATACCAGAGATAACTGTTTCACCAGTTTCAACGTTTGTTTCAACGCGGAACGTTGGATCTTCTTCAGCCAATTTTTGAAGGGCGATACCCATCTTGTCTTGGTCAGCTTTAGATTTTGGCTCAACCATCAATTGGATAACTGGTTCTGGAACGTTGATTGACTCAAGGATGATTTTAGCTTTTTCATCTGTCAATGAGTCACCCGTTGTAGTATCTTTCAAACCAACGGCAGCAGCAATATCACCTGAGTAAACAGTGTCGATTTCTTGACGGCTGTTAGCGTGCATTTGAAGGATACGTCCGATACGTTCACGTTTACCTTTAGAAGTGTTCAATACGTATGAACCTGATTGAAGAACACCTGAGTAAACACGGAAGAATGTCAAACGACCTACGAATGGGTCAGTCATAATCTTGAAGGCAAGAGCTGCAAATGGCTCTTCGTCAGATGCTGGACGAGTTTCTTCTTCGTCTGTATCTGGGTTGATACCTTTGATTGCTGGGATGTCAAGCGGGCTTGGAAGGTAGTCAATAACCGCATCAAGCATCAATTGAACACCTTTGTTCTTGAAGGCTGAACCACACAATACTGGGAAGAATTCAACGTTGATAGTCGCTTTACGGATACCAGCTTTCAATTCTTCGTTAGTGATTTCTTCACCTTCGAGGTATTTCATCATCAATTCTTCGTCAGTTTCAGCAACTGCTTCGATCAATTTTTCACGGTATTCTTGAGCTTGGTCAAGGTATTCAGCTGGAATATCTTCTTCAAGGATATCTGTACCAAGGTCGTTAGTATAGATTTCAGCTTTCATCTTGATCAAGTCGATGATACCACGGAAGTCATCTTCAGAACCGATTGGCAATTGAATTGGGTGTGCATTTGCTTGAAGACGATCGTGAAGTGTGCTTACAGAGTAAAGGAAGTCAGCACCGATTTTGTCCATTTTGTTGGCAAATACGATACGTGGAACTCCATACTCAGTTGCTTGACGCCAAACTGTTTCAGTTTGAGGCTCAACACCTGATTGTGAGTCAAGAACGGTAACCGCACCATCCAATACACGAAGAGAACGTTGTACTTCGATTGTGAAGTCCACGTGTCCTGGTGTGTCGATGATGTTTACGCGGTGGTTGTTCCATTGAGCTGTTGTCGCAGCAGATGTGATAGTGATACCACGTTCTTGCTCTTGCTCCATCCAGTCCATTTGTGACGCACCTTCGTGAGTTTCACCGATTTTGTGGATTTTACCAGTGTAGTAAAGAATACGCTCAGTAGTTGTTGTTTTACCAGCATCGACGTGAGCCATGATACCGATATTACGAGTTTTTTCAAGTGAAAATTCGCGTGCCATGAGGTTTGTTTCTCCTATTTATTTTTGATTTCTATTCTATTATAACATGATTTTAATAAAAACGGATAGGCAGGACCTACCCGTTCTCAATGTTTTCATGCTATTGTTGGTTTCAACTTGTAGATTTACAAGTTGAATTGAACTCGGGCTAAAAGCCCAAGTTAGTTGAGTTGAGCTCAAGCTAAAAGTCTGGAGAAAAAGATGAATCTCATTGGTTGCAATCGCAACCTGCTTCGATTCCCTATTTTCTCTGGGACTTTCTTAACGCTTTCGCATCCTATCTTACCAACGGAAGTGTGCGAATGCACGGTTAGCTTCAGCCATGCGGTGAGTGTCTTCACGTTTCTTAACTGCTGCACCAGTGTTGTTAGCAGCATCCAAGATTTCTTTTGCAAGACGGTCTTGCATTGTGTGTTCACCACGAAGACGAGCGATTGTTACCAACCAACGAAGTCCAAGTGTTGTACGACGTTCTGGACGAACTTCAACTGGGACTTGGTAGTTAGAACCACCAACACGACGTGCACGTACTTCAAGTACAGGCATGATGTTTTCCATAGCTGTTTCAAATACTTCAAGTGCATCGTTTCCAGTAGCTTCTTTGATTTGCTCAAAGGCACCGTAAACGATTGAAGCAGCTGTACCACGTTTACCATCAAGCATAACGCGGTTGATAAGACGAGTAACTAGTTGTGAATTGTAAAGCGGATCTGGCAATACGTCACGTTTTGGAGCTCTATTTTTACGACTCATTTCTCTTTATCCCCTTTCCTTATGCTTTTGGACGTTTAGTACCGTATTTAGAACGGCCTTGTTTACGATCGTTAACACCTGCAGTATCAAGTGCACCACGGACGATATGGTAACGTACCCCTGGAAGGTCTTTTACACGTCCACCACGAAGAAGCACCACGCTGTGCTCTTGCAAGTTGTGTCCGATACCTGGGATGTAGGCAGTAACTTCGATAAGGTTGCTCAAACGTACACGAGCGAATTTACGAAGGGCTGAGTTAGGTTTTTTAGGTGTCATTGTTCCAACACGAGTTGCAACACCACGTTTTTGTGGTGAAGAAACGTTTGTTTGAACTTTTTTATGACTGTTGTAACCAACGTTCAAAGCTGGTGATTTAGATTTTTCTACTTTTGATTTACGCGGTTTGCGAACCAATTGGTTAATTGTAGGCATCTACATTCTCCTGTGTTTTTTTATTTTTGGTGATGATACACTTGGTGACAGCTATCATCTGTGTGTACTTTTGCAACATTTGTCAGCACGTCCCTGTACACTCTTGAGAGACCAAAAGTAAAAAGTACCGTCTATTATTGTAACAAAATTTTCCCTTGGTTGTCAAGATATTTTTCTTTTTTATTGTTAATTTTAGCTCTTTTGTAGTGCTCCCTAAAAAAGAAAAAGGAGGAATCCCACCCTCCTAAAATTAATATTGTTCCATTCAATCTCATCAATTTTAGACATAATGTTCAAAAAATATTATATCATCACAACCAACCAGATTCTTTCGCAATATTAGCTGCCTCTGTTCGATTGCCTGCATGTAATTTAGAAAGAATATTGGTGACATAGTTTCGGACTGTTCCGTTGGATAGATAAAGTTTGTCTGCAATTTCTTGGTTAGATAAGCCCTGAGCAATTCCCTTTAAAACTGCGATTTCTTGTTCTGTTAATGGATTGGGATGCGTCATCACCACTTCCATCAATTCAGGCGAATACTCCTTGCGTCCCTCTAGGACGGTGTGCAAGGTTTGCATTAGCTCTGCAATGTTTCTTTCTTTTAATACATAAGCATCTACTCCAGCCTTGACCGCACGTTCAAAATACCCAGGACGTTTGAAGGTCGTCACCACAACCACCTTTGTTTCAAGCTTTTCTGCTCGTATCCACTCCAAAACTTCAAGACCTGTCTTAACAGGCATTTCTACGTCAAGGATGGCGATATCTACAGACTCCTTTTCTAATAGTTGGATTGCTTCTTGCCCATTCTTGGCTTGAAGGACAGACTCCACATCCGGTTGAAGCGTGAGCAATTGACACATAGCATCTCGCAACATACTTTGATCTTCTGCGACTAACACTTTCATCTACTTTCTCTCCTTATAAGGTAGTCGAACCTGCACTTCTGTCGGTTGTTTCTGACTAATTACCTTTACTTCTCCCGAAAATGGAAGAACACGATCTCGAACTGTATGGAGGTCATCCCCCTTTATAGAAGTAAAGCCACAGCCATCATCTCTCACTGTTAGAATGAGTTCTTTCTCTGTCCGTTCTAATTTCAAGTAGACTTTAGACGCTTTAGCATGTTTGATGATATTGGTCACTAATTCAAGCAAAATCATAGAAGCCGTTGACTCCAATTCCTGAGTTAAGCTAGCTGTGTCTAGTTGATTAGCTATTTCCACCTCAATTCCAGCAATTTCTAACATCTTTTTCACAGTCTCTAGTTCGGATGTCAAAGTTCTAGACTTAAGATTTTCCACAATGGTTCGCACTTCATTCATGGAATCCTTACTGATCTGGTGAATGTCTTTTAATTCCTTTTCCACCTGTGGATAAGCCTCCATCTGAAATAACTGCAAGGCTAAATCTGTCTTGACACTCAACATAGCAAAGGTATGTCCCAAGCTATCATGCAAATCCTGACCGATACGACTACGTTCATTTTCAGCAAGCAATAGATTTATCTGGGCATTTTGCTTAGCCTGAGCTTCTTTCAAATCCTCCACAATACGAATCCGAACCAAGCCAAAAGTCATCAAATCGACAAAAGCAAGAATTACAAGTAGATAGAATAGAAACTCAACTTCGATTCTCTGAAAAATCAAAAGTTGGCCCACAACAAGGACTTGAGCAAGAAGAAAAGTCCAGACATGTAAAGACTTTAAACTACGTACGCCAAAATGATAACTTAAGAGGTTAGAAAGGAAAAAGAAGAACCAGATATAATTAACAGCAACAAAGGCAGTATTCCCAACTACATAAGTCAGCATGAGACCCCAATATAGCCAAGATAGGCGCTGGCTCTTAGTTGTTAAAACACCCAAATACGCCACTACAAATAGAATATCAACCAATAAATGCCAGACAGGAAGCCACCCAGTCACTACAGGTAGGATGGGGAAAATCATAAAAATCAAACTTGCCCAAAACATATAGTGTATGCTTTTTAGTCTTTCAAACATTAAGTATTCTCCTTATGACCTTGAAGGTAAATGGTCAAACCAAACAAAACTGCTGAAAAAACAAGTAGATAAACTGTGGCTGATAGATTGATGCCACCCTCGTTTAAGAAAGCCTTGAGCAACTCCATCAACTGATAAGTTGGTAGGCACTTCCCGATTGCTTGCATCCAGTCTGGAAATAAAGAGATGGGCATCCAGAGTCCGCCTAAAACAGCCAAGCCTAGATAGAGAAGATTACCCACGACAGACATCAGCTGACTAGAAGGCAAGAGTGTCAAGGTTAATCCAAGCGCTACAAAGGCAACACTTCCTACTATCAGCAAAAGTGCAGCCCCAATCCAGCTTCCTAGAGACATATCCACACCTCTGACCAAGTGCCCAACTGAGAAAACAACCAGGATTGAGACCAAATAATCAACCATCATACTTGTTATCTTTGATAGATAATATTCTACCATATTTACTGGAGTATGGCGTAATGTTTTCTGCCAATTGTTGATTTTATCGGTATGTAAAACAGCTGGGAATGAAAACATAGCTGTCGACATCATGGAAAAGGCTGTCATGGAGATGAGGTAATCACGCATAAAATTCGCGGGCCCACCTGGTGTGTCCTGGTACATGCCAGAAAAAAATAAATAGAAGGCTGTCGGCATCCCTACGGATAACAGATAATAGACTAATTGTCGTTTGGTCAATAGAAATTCTATCTTGTTTAGTGCGATCCATCGTTTCATCTTAGTCATCTCCCTTTTGTGTTTCTTCAAAGATTGTATCCAGCAAGCTACGATTATTGACTTCAATTTCTTGAATCCTACATCCTGCCTGAACTAATAGTTCCCAGAAAGCGTCCGCTTCGCGTGTGACTACTTGTAGAGCATCTTGTTTTTGTGACCAGTTTTCAACCAAGTTAGACTGCTCAATGACTTCCTTGTATGCTAGAGGAAGGATAAAATGCTTTTCAATTCCCTCACTACGCATGGCTAGAGGCGTCGTATCACGAATCAACTCTCCCTTATTCAAGACCAAAATCCGGTCCGCTGTATGCTCTACCTCTTCGATATAATGGGAGGAATAGAGAATGGTAACTCCCTTAGCTTTTAGTTCCTGAACAATTTCCCAAAAGCGTTGACGAGTTGAAGTATCCATGGCAGCAGTTGGTTCATCTAAAAAGACAAGCTTTGGTCGCCCAATCAAGGTCAAGACAAAAGAGAAGAGACGCTTTTGCCCGCCTGACAATTTTTCTGCGAATTGCTCTTTCTGATGCTGGTCAAACTGCAATAGTTGATCGATTTCCTGGTTGCTCAAGGGATTTGGATAAATACTTTGAAAGAAAGCAATCAACTCTTTGACCTTTAATTTCTGAACGATGACATTTTCTTGAGGGAGATAGGATCTTGTGTAGTCTAACTGAGAACTCGTCACTGGCAAGCCTTGGATGGATACTTGATCGCTTGTGACCCGTTTATCTCCAAGCAAACAGTCCAAGAGTGTGGTCTTCCCAGCACCATTGGGCCCAATCAAGGCGACGCATTCACCTTCAGCTATCTCAAAGGAAATATCCTTCAAAATAGCCTTGCCCTTGATGTTTTTATTTAGGCTTTCTACCTTAATCATGTTCATGATATTCTCCTTTCAACCACTCCTTTCCCATAGGAAAGGCGATAAAAATCATAAATCCCAGTCCCCAGGCACCAGGGATGAATTGGTGAAGGAAGGCTTGATCAAACCAACCTGTAAACATTTCTACCAACCATACCACTAGTGATAGTCCAATAAAAAGATAGAGAAACGCTTTTTTCATTTTTCAAACTCCTTTTTCACATCTGAGACTAATTTCAAACCTTCTCGGATAAGCCAGGACATCATTCCAAATCCTGCAAATAGCTCCCAAGGAAAATGATAGAAATCTTCATCCAATCCTGAGAACATGAGATAAGTCATGACTCCTGCTGTTACTAGACTCACTGCGACAATCATTTTATTTTTCATCTCTTCTTCCTCCATTTCATACTTCAATTATAGACTTTTGAAGTTTGCGGAGCTAGATGCTTCTGTCACTAGGAAATATGACAAATGTCATAAAAGATTCTGTTCAAAACAAGCAAGATACACTATACAATAAAACACAAGTAGAAAAATCTAAGGTAGCTTCCTCAAAAGAAATATCAAACCCAATTCACACTATAATGTAAACTAATACTTATCTAGACTCGTAATAGCAGCAATTTTTATAACATTGAAACATATATTATAGGTTCAACAAAAACTCTTCTATTACTTTATTAAGAATTAATAAGAGTTATAAAATCTATTAAATTTCAATGTGTATAATTAACTACAGTATTTATTAAATAAGACAGGAAACAAAAAAGTATACGCGATCAAAATGAATTACTGAAATTCAAAAAAGAGAGAAGCAAACTGATTCTCTCTTAATGTATATAATATCTAGTTAAACAAAAAAGATACGCTTACGTATCTCTGTAATGAATCGGGAAGACAGGATTCGAACCTGCGACACCTTGGTCCCAAACCAAGTACTCTACCAAGCTGAGCTACTTCCCGAGTTAAATAGAAAAATGCACCCTAGAGGAGTCGAACCTCTAACCGCCTGATT